>JBDLIY010000782.1:0-1504 GCA_039714635.1 Planctomycetota bacterium | reverse complement strand
CGCGCGCTCGGTTCGCCGCACGTGAAGGAGGTCCGTGGCAAGGGCCTGCTGATCGGCGTCGAGGTGAAGCCGGAGTCCGGCCCGGCCCGTCCGTTCTGCGAGGCGCTGATGGAGCGCGGCATCCTCTGCAAGGAGACGCACGAGCAGGTGATCCGCTTCGCCCCGCCGATCGTGGTGACGGAGGAGGACCTCGACTTCCTGATGAAGCACGTGGCGGAGGTGCTGGCGTAGAGGGGCGCTCCTATCGCACGGTGGCGGTGCGGATCCGGCACGAGCCCGCCAAGGTCAAGGGCTCGCGCCACATCGCCACCGTTGCGCCCATCGCCGACGAGGACGACGTCGCCGCGCTGGTCGAGGCGGCCCGCGCGGAGTTCCCGACGGCTCGCCACCACGCCTTCGCCTGGCGCCTCGGCGTCGACGGAGCACGGTTTCGATCCAGCGACGACGGGGAGCCGTCGGGCTCGGCGGGCAAGCCGATCCTGGCGCAGATCGACCGGCTCGACCTGACGAGGACCGCCGTCGTCGTCAGCCGGATCTTCGGCGGCACGAAGCTGGGCGTGGGCGGCCTCGTCCGCGCCTACGGCGGCGCGGCGGCGGAGGCGCTCGAGCGGGCCGGGATCGTCACGTGCATCCTGACCGCCGCCGTCACGATCGAGCACGCCTACGAGCACTCCGGTCCGATTCAGGGCCTGCTGCACCGGCGCCGGCTGACGCCCCGGGACGCGGAGTACGGCGAGAAGACGCGCTTCGTCGTGGACGTACCGGTCGACGACGTGGACGGATTCCTCCGGGAGGTGGGGGACGCCACCGCCGGCCGGGCCGCGTGCACGGTCGAGATGCCGGACGTGGATTGAGTTGAGCCCGGGCGAGGTCCGAAACCGGTCCCGGGCGGGTACAATCCCGTGGGCCCCGCCGGCCCCCGCCCGACCGATGCCGACCAAACGCTCCTACCTCCTGCTCCTTCTCTTCCTCTCGGGGGCGGGAACCCTCGTCCTCGAGGTCGCGTGGTTCCGGAGGATGGCGCAGATCGCCGGGGCCACGGCAATCGCGATGGGGGCGGTCCTGGCCGCGGTGATCGGCGGGATGGCGGTCGGGGCGCTCCTGTTCGGCCGGCGGGCGGACCGGTCCCCGCACCCGCTGAGGCTCTACGGGCTCCTGGAGGCGGGGATCGCCCTCGCCGCCATCGTCACACCCTGGCTGCTCGACGCGTCCAGGGTCGCGTTCGACGGCCTCCTGGCCCGGTTTTCCGACCATCCCGCGCTGCTCTCGGCGACGCAGTTCCTCCTCGCGACGCTGCTGCTCGCGGGGCCGGCGCTCCTCATGGGGGGGAGCCTGCCGGCGATCGCCTGCGCCCTCCGGGGAGAGCGCGACCGCCGGGGCCGCGACCTCGGCTGGCTGTACGCCTCGAACACCCTCGGCGCAGTGGTGGGCACCTTCGCCGCCGGGTTCTTCCTGCTGCCCACCCTCGGCCTCTCCGGGGCGACCCGGTCCGCCGCCGTCCTCT
>JBDLIY010000781.1:0-1506 GCA_039714635.1 Planctomycetota bacterium | reverse complement strand
TCCCCCCCCAGGTGAACATGTGCGGGCTCGTTAGTCCCAGGTTCAACACCAGGAGGGAACCATGAAGAAGCTTAAGCGTCGTCCGGTCCGTTTCAAGGGTCTGACCGTGGGTCTCGACGTCCATCTGAAGTCGACCTCGTACTCCATTTTCGATATCCGCGGCGATGAGGTGGCCGCTGGAAAGGTGGAGTCCTCGGTGGAGGGCATCTCGGAACTGCTCGGCAAGATCGGCCGGAAGAAGGCCCAGTTCGTCCTGGAGGCGAGCGGAAGCTCGCTCTGGGTGTTCGATCTTCTCTCGGACCACGTCGGTCGTGACCAGGTCCACATGGCCCAGCCCCACAGGATCCGTCCCATTGCGAACAGTCTCGAGAAGAACGATGCGAACGACGCGTGGTGGCTGGCCTATCTGCAGTTCGAAGGACGCCTTCCCGAGGCCTTGGTGCCGGAGGGCGAGCTCCGCGAGTTGCGGATCATGACCCGCGAGCAGCGCTCGGTGACCGATCGCCGGGCGGATCTCGTCCGGCGCTTCAAGAGCCACCTGGCGCTCCAGGGCGTGAAGATCTCAACGAACGACTTTCACACGAAGGCCGTACGCCGTCAGGCAGCGGAAGTGGCGCACTCCATCCCCGGCGCCCGGGGTGACGCGCTCCGTCGTCTCCTTCGGCGGATCGAGAGTCTGGACGAAGAGGTCGGCTACTGGGAAGCGAAGGTCACGAAACTCTGCCGGGACCAGCCCGAGGTCCAGACCATGCGGAAGGAGATCCCGGGCATCGGTCCGGTGATCGCCGCGATCGTGTACGCCGAGCTAGGTGATCCGTCCCGCTATCGGAGCGCGAAGGCCTTCGCCTGCGCGACGGGGCTGGTACCGAACTATCGCGAGTCGGGTGGCCGAAAGATGCCGGCGAAGATGAGCCGAGCCGGAAGCCGTCATGCCCGGTGGGCCCTCACGAGGGCGATCATCGGCTGCTCGAGGTGCAAACGGGGTCCGGGGGTGATGGTGACGCGCTGGGTCAATCGACGATTGCGTCATCGACCGAAGAAGCACGTCCGGGTGGCGGCGGCGCGGAAGCTGGCCGAGGGGATCTGGCGGCTGTTCAGCCTCGGCGAGGAGTTCGACCTTGCGAAGGCGTTTCCCGGCGGCAGATCGGCTTGATTACGTCGTGAACTGGAGAAGCACTGCGAAGAGGTAGCAGCAGGAAAGGTGCTCAAGTGAGGAAGGGAGAAACCGGAAGGACGGTCAGCCCGGTGGTGTCAAGGGGGTGGTCTGCGGAAGCGAACCACCGCTCCGACCGCGCGTCGGATAGCCCGTGTCCTGATTGGGAAACCGTCCACCGTACTTCACCCCATGGGACGAAAGAGCCCGCAGAGATGATTGGGACGGTCCCCCTTCCTCGACGGAGCAGAATCACCTTGGGCTAAGGACCTCATTCAGAGATGACACCGTTTGATGCACTACTTCTTCCAGCCGTACTTCTTCGGCCGGTACGGGACCTTTCCCTGCGGGAA
>JBDLIY010000780.1:0-1513 GCA_039714635.1 Planctomycetota bacterium | reverse complement strand
CGCCGGCGGCGGCTCCGTCGTCACGCTGCCGATCCTGATCGAGGTGGTCGGCCTGTCGGCCAACGTGGCGAACGGCACGAACCGCGTCGCGATCGTCCTGCAGAACATCGTCGCCGTCGCCACCTTCCAGCGCGGTCGGGCCATCCCCTGGGCCACGGTCCTCCGTGTGACGCCCTGGCTCATCGTCGGCGCGCTGGCCGGCTCCCTCACGGCCGCGCAGGTCCCGGCGGACGCGATGAAGAAGGTCTTCGCCTTCGTGATCGTGCTCGTCGCCCTTTCCGCCCTGCTCCGGCCGAAGCGCTGGCTCGGCGGCCACGAGGACCGCCTGAAGTCCCCGTGGCGTGAACTCGCCTTCACAGGCATCGGCATCTACGGCGGCTTCGTGCAGGCGGGCGTGGGCTTCCTGTTGCTGGCGGGCCTCGTCCTCGGCGGCGGCCTGGACCTCGTCCGTGGCAACGCGGCCAAGGTCGCGGTCGTCCTGATCTACACGATCCTGGCGCTCGGCGTCTTCCTCCTCCACGGGCAGGTCGAGCTGCTGGCCGGCCTGGTTCTCGGCATCGGCAACGCGACCGGCGCCTTCATCTCGGCGCGGCTCGCCATCAAGCGGGGGGCGGGCTGGATCCGCTGGGTCCTCCTCGTCGCCGCCCTCGGCGCCGCCGCGAAGATGCTGCTGTCCTGAGCGGAAATTCCCCGGGACCCGGTTGCACGAATTGCGATGGACCTTATCCTGTATGGAGACTCGGAGATTTCCGTTTCGGAACAGGGAGGGGCCCCATGGTTCGACTCGCCGCTTTGCTACTCGCCCTCGTCGTGCTCGTACCGTTCAGTCTCGTCCATGCGGACGCAATGGGCACCGCCCGTACGATCAAGTCGGATCTTGATGAGGACAAGCTCGTTGAGGCCTTCGAAAACTGGCAGATGGAGGAGGACTCCATCCTCGACTCGACGGACGCTTCGTTCGTCGTGGGGGAAGCGTTCAGCGCGTTCGGCGCGAAGCCCGCGGTCCTGCGCTATCGGGACCTGCCGGGCCAGTGCGCGGAAATCGCCGTCGCCTGTGCCGAGGCCCTCGAGGAGGGACTCGACGAGGTCGATCTGAAGGGGCGGCTCCGCCTGAGTCGGCTGGAACTCAAGAACGCGTTCCTCCTCCGCAAGTGCGGCAAGGGCGCGGAGGCGGACGAGCAGGAGGACGCGGCGAAGAAGAACCTCGTCGAGATCACGGAGGACGAGGAGGCGCCCGTCGAGGCGTTCATCGCCCTCGGCCAGGTCTACGTCGCCCTCGTCGAGCGTGAGCCGCCGAAGGCCGAAGAGCACCTGCAGACGGCGACGGATCTGTTTTCGAAGGCCCGGGAGGCTGGCGGTGCCTCGGCGTCGCTCTGCCTCTCCGAGGGACAACTGAAGGTCCGGCTGGCCGAGCTCAAGTGCGACGAACTGAAGAAGCTCGGCAAGAAGAACCGGAAGCTCGAGAAGATCGTGAAGGAGTCCTACGGCGAGGCCCTCGGCTGCTTCGAACAGG
>JBDLIY010000779.1:0-1522 GCA_039714635.1 Planctomycetota bacterium | reverse complement strand
GCACGCAGAGCTCCACACGTTCTTCGAGCCCTGCCGCGGCAGGAGCGCGATCCCGTGGAGCGTCAGCGTCTCCCCGAAGTCCACGGTCAGGTGGTGGGGAAACGGCTCCTTCGTGGTCTGCCAGTTGGTGTGCCAGAAGGTGCCGGGGTCGCCGTCGATCGCGTGCTTCGCCCAGCCCTCTCCGGGCTGTTCGCTGTCGAAGTCCACGACCCGCCAGGCCGCCTTCGGGACGTCGAGCCAGACCTCGGTCGCCTCGAGCACGAGCCGCGTGACCGGGCTCCGAAGCATCCCGGTCGCCGTCGCCTCGACCTGAACCTCCCCTGCTCCGGCGTGGAAGAACGGCCGCACGAACCGACGGGACAGGGTCCCGGGCACGCTCCCGTCGAGCGTGTACGCGATCGTCGCGCCCGGGGTGGCGCACTTCATCGAGAGTCGCGCCATCCGGTCGCGCTCGATCCGCGGCGCCGCGACCACGGGGACGGCGGGCCGCCAGGCGTCTTCGTCCCAGCGCCGCAGGCTGACCCGGAAGGAGATCCGCTCCGGGTTCAGGATGTACTTCGCCATCGGCCGGGGGCCGCAGGAGGCGCCGCCGAGCCCCATCTGCCGCGCATCGAGGTCGAGGATCACCTCGGGCCGGGACACCAGCGGGATCCGGCGCGCGGGCTGGCGGTTCCGGTGGCGGGACGCCTCGAGATCACGCGGGTCGTAGTGGGACGCCGAGACGTTCATCGTCCCGTCCAGCACGACGAGCAGGCCACGGCCCTCGCCGTCCGTCAGGGCCGCCCAGCGGACGTCCGTCAGGTTGCCGTGCTCCTGCGGCCGGACGTAGTCCACGAACTGATCGGTGACCGTGCTCGCGTATCGCCCGATCTCCGCACCGCGCTTTCGGTCCGGGTAGGACTCGTGGGGCCCGCGGCCGAACCACGTGAAGGTCTCGTAGGCTGCGGGCACCCGCATCGTCAGGCCGATCTTCGGCAGCGGCGGAAGGTCGGCACCCGGTGTGACGTCCGTGTCGATCACGACCTCGCCGGTGCCGAGGATCGAGTACGTGGTGCGGACCTCGAAGCGCACCGTGTCGCCGCCGCGCACCGTGCCGTCCACCGTGACGCGCGTCGCGCCCCGGGTGGATTCGACGCGGGGCTTCTCCGCGGTGAACTCGAGGTCGTCGAGGTCCGCCTTCGTAAACGCCCCGCGGAACCAGTTGTCGTTGTCGGTCAGGGCCCGGTAGACGTCGAGGGCCGGCCCCCGCCCGTCGTGGATCATCTCGCGCCCGTCGTAGACGAGGGAGGTCAGGATCCCGGTGCGGAGGTCGATGGTCGCGGAGAAGCTCTTGCCCTTGACGACGATCGTCGCGTCGTTCTCGACGGACATCACCCCGGGCAGCTCATCGGCGTCCGGAACCGGCCTCGCCGGCACCTTCCACGGCATCTCGAACTGTTCCCACGCCACCTCGTGGCCGTGATCGGCCCAGATCCGCGACTCCACCAGGTGCCGGCTGACCCGAAGGTGGTATTCCGAGCCG
>JBDLIY010000778.1:0-1527 GCA_039714635.1 Planctomycetota bacterium | reverse complement strand
GCGGCCATCGCCCGCGGCCTGAAGGACGGGACGTTCGAGGCGGGGGACGTCGAGGGGGGTGCGGGGGAGGACCTCCTGACTTCCCTGCTGGCGACGGCGGCGGAAGAGGGCGCGTCCGACGTCCACGTCGAGCCGACGGACGATGGCGCGGAGATCCGGTTCCGGCGGGACGGCGATCTCCACGTCCACCGGACGCTCTCCCACGCGGAGGCCGGCGTGCTCTCCGTCCTGACGAAGCGCGCCGCGAACCTCGACGCGTCGGTGTCCGGTCGACCGCAGGCCGGGTCACTCACGAACGAGGGAGCGCGGATCCGCGTCTCGGTCTGCCCGTACGTCCGGGGGGAGGGAATCGCGTTCCGCACGTCCTGGCCCACCGGCGAGGGCGGGGTGGACTCGCTGGAACTCGGCGGGGAGCGGTCCGCCGAGGTGAAGTCGTGGCTGGCCGCGGGGCGGGGCGTCATCCTCGTGGGTTCGCCGCCGTCGGGAGGGCGTGTCCAGACGATCGAGGCCCTGCTGGCGACGCTCGATCGGGACCGGAGGAAGGTCATCGTCGTGCAGCAGGGCGAGAGGATCCGCCTGCCGGGCCTGCTCTCGATCCGGCTCGATCCGGAACGGGGCCTGGACGCGACGGCGGCTCTGCGCGCGAGCATGGTTCAGGATCTGGACGTGGTCGGGTTCGTGGAACCCGCCGGCGCGGACGTGTCCGGTCTCGCCATCGGCGCCGCGCTCTCCGGTCATCTCGTGATCCTGGCCATGGACGCTCGCGGGGCCTCCGAGGCGCTGTCGACCTTCTCCCGCCTCATCCCGAACCCGGAGTGCCTGGCGGAGGCCCTCCTGGGAGTCGTGGCCGTCCGCCGGCTCCCGAGGGCGGACGGAACGGGGACGGCCTGCGTGCACCAGATCGCGGGGGCGGGCGCCGAACTGCGCGCCTCGCTGCGGGAGCGTTCCGTCACGCTGCCGGAGGCCGCCGTCACGCTCCGCACCGAAGCCGAACGGCTGGCCGGGGAGGGGGTCGTCGCGGCCGACGCGGTGGAGCGCGCCTTCGGCTGATCGAAAGCCCGACCACCGGCCGCCGGGCCGGACCGTGATCGCACCGTGCGTCGACGTGCGGAGCGCGTCCTTCCATTCCGGATCGAGCACCGCGCCGCGTCCCGCGGAGGCGATGAGAAGCTTCGGCCGGACGGCCCGGGTCAGCGCGGCGGCGCCGTCGTTTCCGTGGCCGTGGTGGGGCAGGATCAGGACGTCGGCGGTGAGGTCCTTGCCCGACCGCAGCAGGCGTTCGATCCCGTCCTCTTCGATGTCGCCCGTGAAGAGGACGCTGAGCCCGGCCGTCCGCACGCGCAGGACCGTGGACTCCTCGTTGCCCGCGCCCGGGACCGGTCGATCCGGCGCGAGGACCTCGACGAGGGCTCCGTCGACCCGCAGGATGTCCCCCGCCGCGATCGTCCCCGAGGGACGGAAGTCGACGACGGGGAAGGAGCGGAGGAGGTCCGCGGCGCCGGCGGTGTGGTCGATGTCGTCGTGGGA
>JBDLIY010000777.1:0-1535 GCA_039714635.1 Planctomycetota bacterium | reverse complement strand
CCGACCGCGCGCAGGAAGGAGAGGATCGCCAGGCTGGAGAACAGGAACGCGAGCAGCCCCTTGCGCTCGGAGATCCAGGCGACGGATTCCGTCGCCGCGGGATGGAGGACGAAGAGGACCGCGGCCGCGCCGGCGATGAAGTCGGACTTCGACAGCCGCCGCACCACGAACAGGAGCACGAGCGCGTTGAGGAAGTGGAGCAGCAGGTTGACGGCGTGGTAGCCCGGGGCCCACTCCCCGAAGAACAGGTTGTCGATCCACAGGGAAGTGAACCAGACCGGCAGGTACGTGAGAAAGACCGGCTCCGTCCAGATCGTGAGGAGACCTGCGGCGGGCGCGCCCGCGACGGCGGGGTTCCCGACGACCGTCTCCGGGTCGTCCCACGCGAGGAAGCCGGACCCGAGCACGGGGAAGTAGGCGACGAACGCCGCCGCGAGAAGCAGCAGCGCGACGAGAAGTGTCCGGCCCGTGGTGCGTTCGGTGCTCATTCGGTGATTCCGTCCCGGACTCGTCAGCCTTCTGTCACGGCCGCGCGCCGGTGGCGTCCATCCATTCGGAAAGGAGAAGGAAGAACCAGAGGTGCCGCCCGTGGCCGCCGGCCCCCGCCAGGAGGCGTTCCGGCGCCCCGGGCGCCAGGATGCCGGCAGAAACGAGCGGACCGTCCTCGAGCCGCTCGCGCAGGTCCGCCGCGAGTGGACCCGCCGCCCACTCCCCGAGCGGGACCGGGAAGCCCATCTTGTCCCGGCGATCGATCGCGCTCGCGGGAGCGAGGCCCCGCGCCGCGATCCGGAGGATGCGCTTCGACTCCGCCTCGCCGAACGCGATCCGCGAGGGGATCCGCGCGGCGAGGGAGACGAGCGCCGGGTCCAGGAGCGGCACCCGCGACTCCAGCGACCGCGCCATCGTCACGCGGTCTTCCACGTGGAGCAGGGCCGGCAGCAGCGCCCGCCGCTCCCAGGAGGACATCCGGTGGAAGTCGTCCCCGTCCTCGCGGCGGAACGCGTCGCCGAACGCGCTCCGGGCGTCGTACGCATCGAACCGCTCCCGGGTCGCGTCCCCCAGCAGGTCCTCGAGCCCGCCGCCCCGGTGGACGAGGCGGAAGTACCGGTCCGCCAGGTCGCTCCCGCCGCCCGACGAGAGGCGAGCCACCAGCGGGCGGTAGCCCTCGAGGCCGGCCGGCAGCTTCGCCGGATCCAGCTTCCCCGCCCCGGCGAGCCACGCGATCCGCGTCCGCGCGTAGCCGCCGAAGATCTCGTCCCCCCCCTGCCCGGTGACGAGGACGGTGACCTCCTCCCGCGCCCGGCCGGCGACGACGAGTTGCGGCAGGGAACCGGGACCGGCGATCGGCCCCTCGAGCGCCACGGCGAGTTCCCGCAGGTGCGCCAGGAGGTCGGCGGCGCGGATGGGCACCTCGACGAGTCGCACCCCGGCCTCCGCCGCCGCGCGCCGGGCGTGCTCGCGCTCGTCGTACGCCGGCCCCTCCTCGAAGAACCCGGTGAACGCGACGGGCGGCACGTCGAGGTGACGAGCCGCCA
>JBDLIY010000776.1:0-1541 GCA_039714635.1 Planctomycetota bacterium | reverse complement strand
CGACGCGGCGCTCGACGGCGACGTCGCGCTCCGGCCGGAATGGATGCGCGGTCTGTAGACGGGGCGGCATTCCGGGTGCAGCTGCGGTCAGAACGAGTCGCAGCCAGGGGGCCGAAGCGGCCCTCCGGAGATGCGGTCCCCCGCGTGAGCGCGTCCTCTGCGGCCCTGGTGCAGAGAGAAGTGCTGCACCAGGGCCACACCCCGACAGGTACAATGTCGTTGTGGGGTCTGCTCGCATGGACTCATTCGACAGGAGCGAGCCATGGAAGACAGGATCCGCATCGTCGACTGCTTCTACGCCACCGTGTCCGACCGACCCGGCGAAGGTCACCGCCTCCTCGAGCACATCAGCGAGCGCGGCATCAGCCTGACGGCGTTCACGGCCATCCCCACCGGCACGAGCGAGACGCAGATCTGCCTGGTCTGCGACGAGCCGGAGAGACTCCACGAGGCCGCCCGGGACGCGGGCACCTCGTTCACCGGCCCGAAGAAGGCGATCCTCATCCAGGGAGAGGACCGGATCGGCGCGCTGCACGCGTACCACCTGACCCTGGCCAACGCCGGCGTGAACGTCTACTCCTCGAGCGGGGTCTGCGGCTCGAAGGGGGACTTCGGGTTCATCCTCTGGGTGGAGCCCGAGGACTTCGACCGGGCGTTCGACGCCTTCGGGATCGGCGGGTAGACCGGCGGGAAGTGAGGAACGGAGGTCGGCGGCGGTGCAGGCTCGGATTATGATGATCCGATGCGAACCGTGATTCTTCTCTGCCTGGCCGTCCTCCCGGCGTTCGCCGAGGGCGAAACCCCCTTCCCCACCGGCACCTCGACCCAGAAGCACGCCGGGCTGGAGTACACGCTGATCCTGCCGTCCGATTACGACGCGTCGAAGAAGTACGCGCTGATCATCGGACTGCACGGGATGAACGGGAAGGCCGCGAACATCGCCGGCATCTTCTCGCCGCTGGCGCGGCACGGCTTCGTCGTCTGCGCGCCGCAGAACTCGCATCCCGGCTGGTCCCAGCCCGGCGTCGACAAGGCGAAGGAGATCCTCTCCCACCTGATCGAGAAGCTCTCCATCGACCCCGACCGCCTGCACGGCGCGGCGTTCAGCCAGGGCTGCGGCTCGCTGTCGTCGCTGGTCTTCGACAAGAAGTTCCACTTCATCAGCGCGAGCTGGAGCATGGGCGGATCGAGTGGCGGCAAGGTCCCACCGTGGGGGAAGAAGGAGATGGGCATCATCGCCCTCGTCGGCTCCGAGGACTGGGGGCGCGGGGCGGCGGAGTCGACGGTCAAGCAGTTCGCGAAGAAGGTGAAGATCGCCGAGTGCCACATCGAGCAGGGCGTCGGCCACGAGTTCCCGAGCAAGCTCCAGCCGTACCACCAGTACTGGCTGCGCGTGATGGACGGCTGGTTCGAGCCGGGGGAGGTCGGCTTCTTCGACTGGCAGACCGATCTCGACGCCGCGAAGAAGGAGATGGCGGCGAAGAAGCGCGGCGGGCTGGTCTACGTCTACTCGAAGAAGGACGGGGAGGGCGCCGAGGCGC
>JBDLIY010000775.1:0-1543 GCA_039714635.1 Planctomycetota bacterium | reverse complement strand
GCCGCGACTGCTGGAGCACCGATTACCCGTACCCCACGCGGTAGGATCGCAGATCAGCGCCCGCCGTCGGCCGCGCCTTCGAGCAGAGACTTCGCGAACTCCGCGTCGCTGACGTCCTTCTCCTTCTGGTCCCTCAGCCGGTACACAGAGTACTCGTCCGGCTTACTGGCGCCTTCGGGCAGGCCTCGCGGCTTGACCTTCTCGGCGACGACGAGCGCCAGCAACTCGCGAGCGGCCGGCCCGCCGATCTCCGCCAGGGTCACCATCGTCCTCTGCCGGTTGAAGCGTCGAGGACTCGCGAGCGCATACCGGGCGAGCCGGAGCAGCGCCTCCGAGTTGCTCCCTGCGCCGACCCTCTCCCCCAGGAACCAGCGCGCGGCACCTCGCTTTGTCTCCGCGTCGTCCCGTCCCGCGGCCACGGCGGTCCACAGCGTCTCCGCCTCGAGGCTCGGCAGCCAGTGGTCGAGGTTCGTGCCCTCAAAGCCATGCGTTTCGTTCCATGGAGCGTCTCCCACGCCCAGGAGGCGCAAGTACAGCCGTCCGCGCTCGACCGCGTCCGGAACCAGTCCGGCGAACGTCCGCAGGACTTCGGCGTCCCAGTCATCCTCAATGCTGCGAATCACCCGTGGCGGAAGCAGCTCCTGATAGCGGGCATACCGGCGCATGAGCGGCGCCCTCGCGTCCGTCGCTTCCTGGAAGACGTCCCGGAACTTCTCGCCGCCGTTCGTCCGCACCCATGCGACGAGCGCCTCGGCGCTCGCCTTCGTCACGCTGGCGTCCCCCTGCTCGAGGGCGGGAATGGCGAGGACGTGCCCACTGTGCTTGATCCCGATCCGCAGCCGGAGTTCCTCCCCGGCCCGGATCTCCACCGCGGGGTATCCCGGACCGCAGAAGCAGCTCGTGCCGCATCGCGGGTCGTCGAATTCGAGCGCCCGGAGGAACTCGGGCACGGCCTCGGAGTCGCGCCACTCGAACAGCAGGGGGTCCTTCTCGTCGGGCTTCTCCGTCCCGTCGATGAGCAGCAGGCGATCGGCGCCGGCCACCGCGGCGTCGAACATCTCCTTCCAGGTCCTTGACACCTGGCAGTGCGGGTTCGCCTTCCTGAACCGCCGCCGCTCTTCGGGGCTCACCTCCGCCCCGGTCACGAGCAGTTCGCGGAGTGCCGGGAGTTGCCCGCCGGGCAGGCGTTCCACGCGCGAGTAGTCGGCGTGGATCGCCTCGAGCCGTTGATGGCCGGAGAGCGGAGTCAGGTCCCGGATCCTGCTCTGGGTGATGTCCAGGAACCGCAGCCGCTCGAAGCGCGCCAGTGTCCCGGGGCGGATCAGTTGTCCGCTCTGAACATCGAGGTGCGCAAGTTCCCGGGCGCCGGCCACCAGCCCCAGGTCGAACCGAGTCTGGTCCGCGTAGACTTCGAGCCAGCGCAGCGCCGTGAGTCTGCCGAGCGGGGAGAGATCCGGAAGGGGGTTGCCATACTCGTCCCCCTCCTCGTGGCTGAGCCAGATCGAGAGGTATCGGAGCCCGGCCGGCAGGTCCGGGAATCGCT
>JBDLIY010000774.1:0-1545 GCA_039714635.1 Planctomycetota bacterium | reverse complement strand
ACGGCCAGCCGGTGAAGATCGTCGTCCTCATCGCCGGCCCGGGCCAGGAGCAGCAGCGTTACCTCCAGATCCTCGCCCGCGTCACCCTCGGCCTGAAGAGCGAGGCGGTACGGCGGGCGGTCCTCGACGCGGCCACCCCGGAAGAGGTCATCGAGGTCCTGGTCGAAGCGCGGCCGTGATCGGAGTATCCTGCGCCCCATGGCGCGCACCGGCCTGATCCTCCTTCTCCTGGCCACGACCGTTCTCGCCTCGCCCGCCGACTCCCTCACCGGAGTCGACATGCGCGCGGAACACGCCGCGCGGCGCCAGGCCGTCGCGGACCTCCTCGGGGAAGGCATCCTGGTCCTCTTCGCTGCTCCCCAGCGCGGGTACGGTGACTATCGTCCTGAACCGAACCTGTTCTGGCTGACCGGGGTAGACAGTCCCAACATTGCGCTGGTGATGCGCATGGAGGCGCCCGAAGCCACGGACCGCGCCCGCCGGGCCCGCGTTCTCGCCGACCGGATCGACGTCACCATCTCCCGTCTCCGCCGGGCCGCCCGTGGCCTCCGCGGGATCGACCGGGACGATGATCTCAGGGAGGACCTGGACCGGGCGCGACGCGCTCGCGACGAGGCCCTTCGGTTCTACGCCGCAGAGCGCGGCCCGATCCGGCTGACGACCTGGCTCCACGCCCCCGGCGGCGGACCCATGCCGGCCGCCCGATGGACGAAGAACCTGGTCGCCCCGGACGCGCGAGAGCTCACCGGCATCGAGAACATCGGCTCCCTCCGCCAGCTCCGGGGCCGCTCGGAGAGCACCGTCCCCGACGAGTCCCGTTTCTTCACCCTGCTCCGAACCTCTCCCACCGAGTTCGAGCGAAAATGGCTGGACCGCGCCGCCGAGGGAGCGTTCCGTCACTACGCCGACTCCGCCCTCGCGCAGGCCCGCCATGTCAAGAGCGCGGAGGAGATCGCCCGCCTGCGCCGCGCCTGCGAGCTGACGGCCGAGGGGCTCGTCGACTGCATGAAGACCGCCCGGCCCGGCGTCTTCGAGTACGAACTCCAGGCGCACCTCGAGTTCACCTGCCGCCGCGGCGGCGCCCGGCGCCAGGCCTTCGCCTCCATCGTCGGCTCGGGGCCGAACAGCGTCATCCTCCACTACTCGCGGAACGACCGGAAGACCGAGGACGGCGACCTCGTGCTGATGGACGTGGGCGCGGAGTTCAGGGGCTACGCCTCGGACGTCACGCGGACGTTTCCGGTAAATGGAAAGTTCACGGAGCGGCAGGCGGAGCTCTACGACATCGTGCTGGCGGCCCAGCGCGCGGGGATCGCCGCGATCCGACCGGGCGTCGAGGCGAAGGAGGTCGCCGCCGCGGCCCGCGCCGTCATCACGAAGGCCGGCTACGGGAAGTCCCTCCCCCACTCGATCTGTCACTACGTCGGCCTCGACGTCCACGACCCGGCCGGCGGGAGCCTCCTGGAGCCCGGCGTCGTCCTTACGGTCGAGCCGGGCATCTACCTAGCGGACGAGGGCATCGGCATCCGGATCGAGGACACGGTC
>JBDLIY010000773.1:0-1545 GCA_039714635.1 Planctomycetota bacterium | reverse complement strand
CCCAGCGCGCGGGGATCGCCGCGATCCGACCGGGCGTCGAGGCGAAGGAGGTCGCCGCCGCGGCCCGCGCCGTCATCACGAAGGCCGGCTACGGGAAGGCGCTCCCCCACTCCGTCTGCCACTGCGTCGGCCTCGACGTCCACGACCCGGCCGGCGGGAGCCTCCTGGAGCCCGGCGTCGTCCTCACGGTCGAGCCGGGCATCTACCTTCCGGACGAGGGCATCGGCATCCGGATCGAGGACACGGTCCTCGTGACGAAGGACGGCTGCGACGTCCTGTCGAAGGGAGTCCCGAAGGAACGAACCCGGATCGAGCAGCTGATGACACAACGCTGACAGGCGTAGATGTTTCACGGATGGCCCGTCTTCGCGGTCCCACGGCCGGATGTGAAAAAGCGGCGCCTGTCAGCGCTGTTTCACTCCAGCGCCCTGTCGATCGCCGAGCGCAGTTCCTCGGCCGTCAGCCGGTCCAGTTGCTGCAGGATGTTGTACGCCCGGTCGATCGACGGGTAGCGGGCCGGGTGCTCGTCGATCTCCTCGACGATCTCCTCCAGCAGGCCGAAGTACGCAATGGAGTGCGGCGGACCGCCGCGCTTCCGCGGCAGGAAAGACGTCGTCCCGAACAGCGCCGCATTCGGGTAGGCGGACGTCCGCAGCGCGTTCGACTCCGCGTTCGCCTCCAGCGTCACCTCGATAGCGGACGGACTGAACCCGTGTCGAAGCGCCTGGACGAAGATCTCCGGGACGTGGTGCGAGATCGGCGTGTACTCCGCGCCGTCCAGCACGTGCCCCTCCTCGTGACGGAGAGCCGTCTCGAACGCCGCGCCGGCGCCTCCGCCCGCGACGTACCGCGCCGCCAGCCGCTCCCGCACCCCGTTCGGGAACCACAGCGAACGACGTCGTTCCTCGTCGGCTGCCGGCCACAGCGGGCGGTCCCCCGCCGCCTTCGCCCACCGCCGCACCGCGGCCTCCGACCCGTTCAGGCTGTCCAGGTCCAGAACCACCCGCCCCGGCATCGCGAACCCCGCGATATCCCCGCCGTCGAACTCGAAATACGTGCGGAAGAGCCGGCCGTCGCCCACCAGGAGTTCGTAGGGCACACCGTCCACCTCCCGGTCCTCCCAGTGACCGACGATCCGCATCATCGTCCCCTGCACCGGCCCGCCGTTCCGCTGGCCGATGACGAAGAAGACGCCGTGCTCCGCCCAGTCGGTCGGCGCCCCTTCGAAGTCCGTCCGGGCGACCGATCCGACGAACGGCCAGTCGTCCACGGGGATCGCGGAAACCACGTCCCGGCCGAGACGCCGCATCGAAGCCGCCGCCAGCCCCTTCAGGAACTCGTCGAGATCGACGCGCCGCTGCCGCGTCTTCTCCCTCCAGTAGGAACGGCGCACGGCGTTCCGTACGTCGATGAGGAAGCGCTCCCACGCCGCCAGGTCCGCAGCGAGTGCCTGCCAGTCGGGATTCGCCGGATCGAGCGTGAGCGCCCGGTTCGCCGCGTGTGTCGCCTCCCGGGCGAAACCGTTCGCGGAGAGCGTGCGGGCCA
>JBDLIY010000772.1:0-1547 GCA_039714635.1 Planctomycetota bacterium | reverse complement strand
TAGACATCGGCGTCGATGAGGTGCATCACGGCGGCCTTGTTCACCATGCTCGCGGGGTCCTTCCCGTGAAGCTTCTCGAGCGGCTGGAAGGTGAGGGACGCCCAGTTCGAGGCGGAGCCGAGGGCCCAGAGAGTGCCGGACGGCGGGTTCAGGCGGTACTCGCGCTCCTGCGCGATGTTGAAGATGCCCTCCTGGTCGCGGCGTGTGATCCAGACGTCGTCGGTGATCCGGTCCTGGTTCGCCGCCAGCGTCCAGTCCGAGTAGTCGGCCTTCGTGAAGGTGATGCTCGTCCCGGTCCAGACCTTCTCGCCGGAGACGCCCTCCGTCGCGCGGACGTAGCTGAACCCGCCGCCGGCCGCCGACTCCGTCCAGGCGGTGAACTTGATGTCGAGGTAGACGTCCTCGTCGATCAGGTGCAGGACGGCGTCCTGGTTGACCATGTCCGGCGGGATGCGGCTGTGCCAGGTCTCCCAGGACTGGAAGCGCAGGTTCTGCCAGTTCGACGCCGTGCCGTAGGCCCACTCGGTGCCGGCCGGCGGACTCGGCTTGTAGCCGGGCTCCTGCGCGATGTTGAAGATCCCCTTCTGGTCGCCGCGCGTGATCACGACCTTGTCCGTGATCCGGTCCTGGTACGTCGCCGACGTCCAGTCGGAGTCCGGCGGTTTGACGAACTCCTTCTCCATCCCGACCCAGACGCGCGGCTCGGCGGAGGCAGCCCCGAGAGCCAGAGCGACGAACAACATCGCGAAGACGACCGTGAAAACCCTCATCCAGGCCCTCCTGTCGAGAACACCGTCCCGTCTTTCTGGCACCCGTCTCCCGATCGGCGACAATCTCGTCTCGATTTTATGCGACTCCGATCGGGGCTTCGGAGTCCAGGGGAGACATCCATGCGCATCCTTGCAGCCCTCGTCGTCGTGCTCCTCACCCTCCCCGCCGTGGCGGGAGAAGACGTCACCTTCACCACGGCAGACGGGCTGAAGATCACCGGGACATTGTACCCCTCCGGGCGGAAGGGCGCGGCCGGCGTAGTCGCGCTGCCGATGTACATGCGCCAGCGGTCCTCCTGGGAGCCCGTCGCCGCGCACTTCACGAAGGCCGGGATCGACTTTCTCGCCATCGACATGCGCGGCCACGGGGACAGCGCGGTGCAGGACGGCGAAGACCTCTCGAGACGCGCGAAGGGCCGCGATCCGAAACTCTTCAACGCCATGTGGCAGGACGCCCTCGCGGCGCGCGAGTTCCTGATCGGAAAGGGGGCCGACGAGAACAGGATCGGCCTGCTCGGAGCATCCGTCGGGTGCAGCGTGGCGATCGACGCCGCGTCGCGCACCGAGAAGATCCCCGGCGTCTGCGTCATGACCCCCGGGAAGGCCTACCTCGGCGTCAACACGATGGAGGACCTGCCCGGCTACGGGAAGCGGCCGATGCTCATCCTCTCCTCGAAGGAGGAGGCCGGCGGCGGGGCCACGGCGATCCAGGAGAAGCTCGGGGACGCGGCGGAGATCGTCCTCTACGACGAGAGGCAGGTGCACGGCACGCTGATG
>JBDLIY010000771.1:0-1548 GCA_039714635.1 Planctomycetota bacterium | reverse complement strand
ACGGATTCTGGTCCGGCCTTCGGCCGGTATGGCCGCCTCGTTGCCACCCTGTGGGGACAACACAAGGCGTGACGAGGCGGAGTATCTGGTCCGGCCTCCGGCCGGAACAGCGCGCTTCGTTGCCACCGCGGCTTGAATCTCCGCTCCGGGCACCGGAGCGGAGCTATACTCCGCCGGAAGTTTCTCCCTCCACGGGCGTCCCAATCCTGGACGCCGTTTTTCCGGGGATCGACGGATGCATGTCAAGGCACTGAGAAAGTTCCTGTGGGTGGCGAACACCCTCCTCGTCATGGGGATCGTCGCCTACGCGCTCTTCTTCTTCATTCTCGGCGGCGCGCAGCGCAAGGGCTGGCGTTCCGGTGAGGTGATCCTCACGAAGCGGAACCTCCCCGAAGCCGCGCCGGACGTGAAGATGGACAAGGTCATGCCGCGCGACACGTTCCGGATCTGCGCGGAACTCGTGATCGACGGCGATCTGCCGCCGGAAATCGTCGACACCGGCGGTCCTGAAAACGTCCCCGTCGTCCCGCCCCTCGCCCAGAACTACGACCTGCACTGGCTCATGCAGCCGACGGAGGACGTGCTCGGCGCCGTCGCCAGCCTCTTCCACAAGAGCACCGAGAAGTACGTCCACGTCCAGGTCGGCGAATACGTGGAGTTCAAGCGCACCGGGAAGCACAGCGCCGGAGACTGGAAACTCGTCGCCGTCTCCGCCCGGACGCCCTGGACCGCGGAGTTCGTCTCCGGAGGGCCGGACGGAGAGGAGACGCGCGTCACCCTCGACCAGGTGCGCGACAAGTGGGGCAAGTTCGGAGAAGGGCCGCCGGATGGCATCAAGGAGATCCCCGAGGGCGGCGAAGGCCCGGGCGTCAGCAAGGTCAAGAAGCAGCCGCGCGAGCGGCCGACCCGCGAGCTCGTGGAGACGAGCGAGGGCGTCTACGACGTGCCCCCCGAGGAGGAGGAGTGGTGGGGCGAGTACGGCGAGGACGAGTTCGAGAAGAAAGTCGCCCTCGAGGTCGTGAAGGTGGACGGCAAGCCGCAGGGCCTGATGTTCAAGTCCGTGGAGAAGGACTCGATGATGGAGCGCCGCGGCGTCAGGTCCGGCGACATCCTGATTTCGATCAACGACAAGCCGGTCAGCTCGCGCCAGGGCGTCGTGAACTACGTGAAGGGGGAGGGCAAGGGCCTGTCCCGCTACACGGTCGTCATCGAGCGGAACGGGAAAGAGATCACCAGGACGTACAACGTAAAGAAGAAGTAGGTCCGTCGGACTTGCACCGACACCGTCCGCCGCGTAGCTTGCCCTCGATGTTCCTCGCATTCGACGTCGGCAACTCCGGGATCAAGGTCGCGCTCTTCGACGGGGATTCCCTCGTCGCCGCCGCGCGGCTGGCCGACCCCGCCGCCGACCCCGCGACCGTGCTCGGTTTCGACGTCTCCGTCATCGATATCTCAGGGGCGGAGCGCGCCGCCGTCAGCGTCAACGATCCACTCCTCGAAGCCTTCCTCTCCGGTTCCGGCCGCGGGACGCCCGTGCTCGGGCGCGAC
>JBDLIY010000770.1:0-1555 GCA_039714635.1 Planctomycetota bacterium | reverse complement strand
TGGGCGACGTCGAGTTCCGGATCGACCTCGAGTACGAGAGGGTCGAAAAGCGGCCGGAGGGCACGAAGCCGAAGCTCCCGCCCCGCTCCGATCCCGCGGATGTCGCCGCCCTTTCGAAGGCCGATCGCCTCGTCCACGACCCCGTGGCCGAGGGGCTCGTGTCGGCCCGGTTCACGGTCACGGTGTCGGATCAGCGGTGGAAGGCGGACCGGGTCTACTCCGTGCGCTTCGCCGCCCCCGACTCGCTCACGGTCGTCGAGAGCGGGGAGACCCCGGGCGCGGCCGACGACCCCGTGCGGAACCTCGTCGAGCTCTGCTTCGGGAAGCTCGTCTTCCTCCGGCCGCCCGCCTTCCCGGACCTCGACGACTGGCTCGTCACGAAGAACCCGGAGGAGGAGGGGACGTATCTCCTCTCGGACCGGAGCGTGACCGAGATCGACGTCCGCCTGTTCGGAAACGGCGCCCTGGCCTCGTGGAAGAAGCGCCTCACGGACCCGGTGATGACGGACCACTCGATGACGTTCCTGCTCGTCGACGGGAAGTCGCTGCTGGAGAAGTCGCGGAAGCCCTTCACGAAGTCGACGCTCGAGTGGACGTGGGAGAAGCAGGCCGGGATCCGCCTGCCGCGGCTGGTCCTGCACCGGCACAAGGGCCGCCTGACGCGCCTGGTCGCCACGAACTTCGAGGTGGAACACCGCTGACAGGCGTCGATTTTTCGCTCACCGGAACACCGGTGACAGACGTCGGTTTTCCACTCGTCCTTTCAGGGGATCGGAGGAACCCCCTGAGAACGACCGCCCCGATCATCGCCCTGCTTCTCGCGCTCTCCGTTCCGGCCGCCGCCGCGCCGGAGCTCGCGCTCCACACCGGGGCGGACGGGCGGAAGAACGTCGTCGTGAAGACCGCCGCCGGGGAGCTTCCGCTGACGAACTTCGCGCGGCCGACCCACGTCTACGACTTCGCCGTCTCTCCGGACGGGAAGCACGCGTTCGTCTGGCACATGGACTTCCCGCCGCGCACGATCTCGGTCTACGAGTTGGAGTCCCGTCGGCGAACGGCGTCCTTTTCGCCCGGGGCCGGCGGCGACCTCCGCTGGACGTGCGCGAACACGCTGCTGCACCGGTGGGGCGCGGGGACCGCGGTCCGGCTCTTCAAGGTCTACGACCGGCGGGGGATGATGCTCTGCGGGACGATGACCGAGAGCCTGGCGTCGTCACCCTCCGGCCGTTTCCTCGCCGCCCACCCGGTGATCGCCGGCCGGGACCGGCTGAGGGTCTGGGATCTCGCCACGAGCCGAAAGGTGATCGACCGGCCGACGGAGGTCGCCCCGTGGTTCTCCTTCGACGTCCGGGGGGAGGGGGACCACACGCTGCACCTGCTCTACGAGACCGAGAAGGGAGAGCGGACCAGGGATGTGCCACTGGACCTTCGGCCACCCCTCGAGTTGTCCGTGCTCGCGCAGAGCCTGTTTCTCCGCGACGGCAACGAGGATCGCGTGCTGCTGCGCGCCGTGCCGCCAGCCGAGGGGCGGAGTTCCGCGGAAGTGCGTCGCGTC
>JBDLIY010000769.1:0-1560 GCA_039714635.1 Planctomycetota bacterium | reverse complement strand
CGAGCACGCGGTTCATCGCTGCCAGCGCCCACTCGGCTTCCTCCGGATGGCCCGGCAGGTTCGCCTCGTCCACCTGGACGAACTCCGCGTCGAGGTCCGCGACCTGCCCGGCGAGGACGCCCGCGAGCGCGTCGGCCAGCGCCGCCGGCGAGCCGTAGTGCTCGTCGAGCAGCGTCTTCGCGAGCATGTGCGGGCCGGTCAGGGTGAAGCGGAGCGGCGACCTCGTCAGCGACCGGGCGCGGGCGCAGTCCGTCGGCAGGTCGAGCGTCCCTTCGCCGATTCCGCCGGTTACGACGCCCGACGGCTTCGCCCGGAACGCCATGCCCGGGAGGGCCCGGAACCGCCGCCCGTCCTCGCGCGTGATCGACGTCCGCACGCTGTCGAGGGGGCGCACGAAGTACTCGATCATGCCGTTCGTGTCCGGGTGGTCCGGGTCGAAGCGGTAGAGTTCCCCGTCGGCGACCACGTCGATGCCCGCCGTCTCCTGCGTCGAGAGAACGACCCGCGTCGCGTCGACGAGGGCCTGCTCGGTCGGGTGCGCGACGAGCCAGTCCGGCACCGGGTAGCTGCCCACGACCGTCGTCTGGATGCTCAAGGGAGTCCTCCTGAAAGGGAGAGCTTGCGACGAGGGCGGCTTCGGGTCAACAGGGGCCTCGGGGAGGCGGTCCGAGCGGCAGCAAGCCTGCGGCATCGAATGCGGAAGTCGGAGCGAACACGGCGGGGCAGGAAAGGCGTGACCCCGTGAGGACCACAGGCTGCAGCGAGTGTCCGCAGCGGAAGTGTAGAATGCCCGGTCTTCCGGGAGGGCGCATGGCAGACGAAGTCGCGATCCGTACGGGGCATCCGGAGTTCGACGGGCTCTATCCCCTCGTCCGCGGTTTCCTCCGGGAGGACACCCTCGACGTCGTGATCGACGGGCAGGCGATCCACGGCTACCGCTCGCCGGACGCGCGGTCGATCTGGATCCGCGACCTCTCCGACATGATGCGGGGCGCGAAGTACTTCGAGACGGACCTCACGAGCGCCGTCACGCACTTCGGCGACACCCAGGCCGCGAACGGCCGCGTCTTCGACTACTTCACGACCTTCCCGGAGAAGCTCCCCTCCGAGCGCGAGAACTGGACGAAGTACGTGCGCGTGCCGGTCGAGGCGGACGTGGAGTTCCGTTTCGTGAAGGCGGCCTGGCTCGCCTGGCAGGCCACCGGCGACGACGAGTGGATCCGCGGGATGCTGCCGCGCCTCGAGCGTGCGCTCGAGTACATCCGCACGCACCCCTGGCGCTGGGACGGGTCGCGCGGGCTCGTCAAGCGCCCCTACACGATCGACACCTGGGACTTCGCCTACACGGCCGGCCGCCACGACTGGCTCCAGTTCCAGATCGACGACGACACGTTCTGGGGGATCCTCCACGGCGACAACTCGGGCTACGTCGAGGCGTACCGGATCGTCGCCGCGCTGCGGGAGCGGTTCGGCGACGGCGAGATCGCGGCGACCTGGCGGGCGCGGGCCGACGCGCTCCGCGACGCGATGAACCGCGTCTGCTGGAACGGCGACTTCTAC
>JBDLIY010000768.1:0-1563 GCA_039714635.1 Planctomycetota bacterium | reverse complement strand
CGCGGGAGAGGCCCGAGGTCGGCGAAGCCCGCGTCGAGCTGATCTCGTTCCTGACCGAGACGGCGGAGCGTGTGCCAGACCGCTGGGTGATGGGGCAGTTGGTTTTTTATCGGATCGAGAATCGCGATGTGGCCGGAGCCACGCGCGTAGCGACGGAGTGTGGGATTCCCGAGGTCTGGTGGTGTGCCGCGTTGCGAGGGTACATCCTGCATTTGACGGCCGACTATGTGGCTTCGGAGGCCGCCTTCCGTGAGGCGCTGGCGTCGATGCCGCCCGTTGAGCGCAAGCGTTGGACATCCCCGCGGTTCGTGCTGACGGGGCACGGAGTGGAGTGGTTCGAGGGCATGGAGTCGGCGGAGCGGGACCGCCGGTGGGAACTGTTCTGGCAGCTCTCGGACCCGCTCTTCCTGATGGAGGGGAACGATCGGCTGACCGATCACTTCGCGCGCATGGTGGAGGGGCTGAACTGGGAGGATGCGGCGAACCCCATGGGGCTGCCCTGGGACGAGGACATGGAGGCGACGCTGATCCGGTATGGGCGGAACATCGGCTACAGTCGAACCTTCGATCCTATCGCCACCTTCAATCTTCGGGGGGACACCCGGCGCGTCCTGGGTCACCACCATCCGAAGAGTCGCGGCTACCTCTTCCCGGAGATGTTCCTCGAATCGCCGTCGGATGTTCCGCCGGAGAGCTGGATCACCGCGCCGCGGGAGGCCCGCACCTGGTACGCACCGCGCTACGCCCCGGATATGCGCGGCCTTGAGACGCAGGTCGGGCGATTCCGGCGGGGTGAAATGATGTTTGTGGTAGGCGCCTATCGGCCCGTCCCGCCGGTGGCGGACTCGGTGCAAGCAGAGACACCGGAGGCGGATTCGCAACGGAGCGGGGAGTTCGGGATCCAGGGGCTCCCTGCGGCGGCGCTTTTCCTGATCCCAGAGGACGGATCGGAGCCGACATTCGTCCGAGGCATCGACGCCGAGGGCGTCCTGACGATCAACTCCCCGCCCGGCCGGTACGTGAGCGGACTGGAAGTAGTGGACCTGAGGGGCAGGCAGGCATGGCGGGCACGTCAAGGTGTGGCGCAATTCCCGCTGGCGCCTGGTCTCATCGACGTGTCGGATCTCCTGATCCTGAAGGAAGGCACACCCCTACCGGAGAGCCTCGAGGAAGCCATCCCCCACGTCCGTCCGGGTGTGCGAATCCGGAAAGGAGAGCGGTTCCCGGTCGTCTGGGAAGCGTATGGGCTGCGGGTCAGTGAACCGGTGCGGGTAACCCTCGGTTTCACCCAGGGGCGACCGGGCTTCCTTACACGCGTCGGCGAATTCCTCGGTGTGCTCGAGCCGGACCGCCCGGTGGAGGTGATGTTCGAGGACCGGGGCCCGGATTCGGTCCAAACCGCCTTCCGATCCATCGAGTTTCAGCTGCCGGACCTCGATCCCGGTGAATACACGCTCCACCTCAAGCTAGAGCTGGCCGGACGCCTGCCGGTCGTGACGAGCCGACCCATAATCGTGGAGTGAGCGATTCGACTCCCGAAACGCTATATGCCCGGCGCGGCAT
>JBDLIY010000767.1:0-1566 GCA_039714635.1 Planctomycetota bacterium | reverse complement strand
GCTGTTTCAGCCGCAGGCCGCCGATCACGGCCTCGTGGACGTCGGGGCCGGAGAACCCGCCATGGCCGTTCTCCAGGATCTTCTTCAGCGCGAACTCGCCGGGCCTCAGACCGATCACGTAGATCATGAAGCTGCTGTCCGGAGTGTTCGCGACCCAGCCGGCGACCGAGGAGGTCTCCTTCACGCCGTCGACGGCCTGGAGGGCCTCGCGGGTCTCCTTCTCGGGGAGGATCGAGAGCGCCATGTCGGCGACGCCGGCCTTGTAGCAGTGGAAGTCCTCGCCGAAGGCGGTGAGCATCGATTCCACGGTCTGGATCGCGCCGGCGCTGATGGCGGAGAAGATCACGACGAGCCAGACGCCGACCATCATCCCCACGGCCGCGAGGGCCGTGCGGAGCTTCTGCCGTCCCAGGTTCTTGAGCACGTAGCCGAACAGGGTTAGCATGGAAGGCCCGTCCCGGGTCTGTGGTTGGCCATCATGAAGGCCATCTTGAAGACCCTCTTGAAGACGAAGAATCGAACCATAGGCCTGCGCCCCTTCCTTGTCAAAGTTACGGCCGCACTTTTGCTCGTGCTGCTGGTTCTGGGGATTCCGCGCCCGGACCGGCCCCGCCCACCCGCCGTCTGGGACGTCCTCGCCGTCATCGTGCCGGACCTCGAGACGGAACTGCCCACCCTCCGCGGGCGTCGCCCCTTCGCCACGTCGATGGACGACTCCGACAAGAAACGGGTCCGGGCGGAACTCGCGGCGTTCGCCTCGCGCGTCCGCGAGCGGACCGGCGGGCGCCTGGCGATCCGCGCCCGGGTCGTCACGGCGACGCGCCCCCTCACGACGCTCTCGGGTCCGGGCCCCTACTGGATCTCCCCCGCCGATGTCGCCCCGATTCTCGACGCCCCCGTGGCCGGCGCAGACTCTGTGATCGCGTTCGTGAAGATCGGCGGCGACCGGGGCCGGGCGGTGCCGACCCGCCACTTCGGCGCCGCGTTCGGCGGGGACGCCGGCATGGAGGGCGCCTGCTTCGCGGCGGTGACGTTCCGCCCCCGCTGGCTCGACGGCACGGGAGACGTGGTGATCCACGAGTGGCTCCACCACCTCGACTGGGCCCTGACCGAGGTCGGCGGCTTCCCGGACGACGCCTTCCCGGATCCCGACGACGGCGCCGGAATCGACGACATCCTCGAGAACCGTCTGACGGAGGCGATGATCCGCTCCGCCGACGCGCGGCGGGGCCCCGCCGTGGCCGACGGCTGGCTGCGGGGCTGGCGCGTGGACGGCGAAGCGGTCACCGGCTCGTGGCGCACGCTCACGCTCTCCCGGGACGCCCGCTCCGCGGCCGCGGCGGTCCCGGCGGGAACCGCCCGCCTCCGGGTCGTGGCGGACGGCCCCGTGCTCGTCGGGCCGGAGCGCGTTCGCGTCGATCGGGACGCCGTCCTCCGGATCCCCGGAGACCGCGTCGAGATCCGCCACGCGCAACCCGGACGCGACTCCCGCATCCGGATCCGGGCCCTTCCCGCCGCGGCCCGGTAAGATAGCGCGCTTCGAAGACCGAGGAGCGAGTCCATGCC
>JBDLIY010000766.1:0-1569 GCA_039714635.1 Planctomycetota bacterium | reverse complement strand
GCGGGAGCTGTCACCTCGACACCGCCCTCCGGCGACCGCACCCCGATTCCCGCCACGGTCAGGACGTGCGGGCCGGCCGTGACGCCGAGCGTGAACGACCCGTCGGCGGCTGTCTCGGCGCTCCCGGAGCGCATGGACTCGGAGGACCGGACCCAGACCCCTGCGACGCCCTCGTCGTCGGCGTCGAGGACGTGGCCGCGGAGGGAGACGATCGGCTCCGCGGCGGGCGGAGTGGCTTCCGGCCGGTCACCGGCGGCCGGCTTCGGCGAGTCTTCCTTCGCCGGGCCGGCCGGAGAGGGGTCGGGCTCCACGACGGGGGGAGCTTCGAGCCGCGTCCGGACCTCTTCCTCCTCCGGCCGATCGAAGGCGGGCTCGTCCGGGGGCGAATCGCTGAACGTGATCCACGCGAGGAGCACGATGAGGCCGACCGCGAGAAGAACGAGGAGCGCGCGCATTCAGTCGCCTTCCGGCAGGGCGTCGAGAACGGTTTCCAGCCGCATCAGGGCCCATTCCAGCTGGTCGCGGTCGGCGGTGTAGAGGGAGCTCATGTCGGCGATCTCGCCGGTCCCGGCGAACCGCTCGAAGAAGGCCTTCATCCGCTTGAAGTGGCGCTCGGCGTTCTCACGCGTGAACCCCGGATCGAAGTCCGAGAGTTCCTCGTTCAGGCGCGACGCCTCGAGGCTCGCCTCTTCCGACCCGTGCTCCACCTTGCGGTCGCCGCCGCAGGCGATGCAGCGTCCGGTGCCCAGGCAGACGGGGCAGGCGTCCCCCAGCGTCTCGACCGCGTAAACGAACAGGGAGTCGCCGTCCTCGGCCCGGGCCTCGACGGTCGCCGGCGCGATGCGGCGGCCCGTCCCGGCGCAGAACGCGCAGGCGCCCTCGGTCATGCTCTCCACGTAGAGAACGAGGTCGGGAACCGTGGCGGCGATGACGTCCTCCGGCAGGTCGAACCGGTCGAGCGCCACCGCGAGGGCGCGCCGCAGTTCGTCGCGGTCCTCGAGTCCCTTCGCGAACCGCCGGAGCCGCGCGGCGTCGACGCAGGAGTCGCACGGCATCTCGTCCGGCACCCAGCGGTACTCGTGGGAGCAGGTGTAGCAGACGGAGGAGTACCAGTTGACGTCGGTCCGGCAGTGCGGGCAGAGGGGTTCGTCGTCCGTCCAGACGACGTCGGGGAGGGGCTTCCCGTCGGAGCCGACGACCCCGCCACCGCGCGGCCGGAGCCCGACCACGACGATGACGGCGGCGACGACGATGGCGGCGGCGATCAGGCGCATCGAGGAATGGTAGCATGGGCCGATGCTGACCGGTGCGGCGAGGGCGGCGAGGACCATGGGCGGCGCGCGTTGAGAACCCCCCGCCGGCTCCGCCTCCGCCTCCTCGGCCCGTCCGGCCGCGAGTCCCACATCTTCTTCACGCCGGGCCTCGTCGCCGGCGGCCTCGTCGTCCTCTGGGTGTACATCACCTTCCTCGCCGTCGGATCGGGCTCCCTGTCAAAGGTCCCCCTCTCCTTCCAGACGTGGTGCTTCCTCTCCGGCGGGTCGGGCGCGCTCTCGATCCGGACCGGCTACC
>JBDLIY010000765.1:0-1580 GCA_039714635.1 Planctomycetota bacterium | reverse complement strand
CGAGGGCCCGGCTGCCCTGGATGCTGAGCAACCTCCCCAGATCCGCGGCCACCGTGGCGGCGCCCTCGGGGAGACCGACACAGCGGAGGGCGCCGTTCCCGCCCGTCTCCCCGAGCCGGTGGAACCATGAGAGGGGAGCCTCGCGGTGACCGGCGGCGTCGGGCGTTCCGAGGTAGACCGTCGCCCCGGGCACCGGCGTCCCGTCCCGGTCCCGCACCGTGACGAGCAGCGTCGCCGGCCCCCTCGGCAGCTCGGAGAGGAAGCGCTCCCGGAGCCCCGTGGGGGTCGCTCCACCGCTGCTCACGCCGCCGGGCCGGCGGACCGCCGGGACCCGAGGGTCGGCACGCACGGCCGGTGGGGACTCGTCCGGATCCTTCGAGACCTTCGTCGTGCGGGCTTCCGCCATGGATTCGTCGTCCTTCCTGCTTTGGCCGTGCGTGGCGTCCGCCGTACGGTCGCCGGACGCAGCGGAGTGAGGCCCGGCGGGATCCGGGGGCGGTCCGGGAGCCTGCGTGGGAACGGTCTCGGGGGTGGATCCAGCCAGCCAGAGCCCGACCACCAGGGCCGTGAGCACGACCGCGGCGCCCGCCCCGGCCCCAATTCGGGACAGGGGCCGGGCCAGGGGCCGGGCGTCCGTCCCCGTCGGTCGCGGTGGAACCGCGAAAAGGAGCGGAACCAGGCAGGCCCGCCAGGTGCGGCCGTCTCCTCCGTGGTTCGCATCGAGCCGGCTCCGCAATCGGGCGAGGCCGCGCTTCAGCCGGCTCTTCGCCGTCTCGACCGGGATCCCCAGGTGTCGGGCGATCCGGCGGGGCGGGAGCCCGTCGTAGTAACGCAGGTAGACGACCGTCCGGAACGGCTCCTCGAGTTCCCGCATGCACTGGACGACGAGACGTTCCTCCTCGAGCCGCTGCGCGACGTCGTCCCCGGGAGCGAGCCCTTCCCCGCGGACCGCGCGAGCCTCACGCGCGAGCCGGCGGGTCTCCGTCCGCATGAGCTTGCCCACGATGTTTCTCGCCACGCCGGCCAGCCACGCCCCGGTGCTCGAGCTCGTCGGGCCCCGGCCGGAGACGAGGACGAGCATCGTCTCCTGGACCACGTCGTCGACCTGATCCGACCGGACCAGTCCGCGGACGAGGCGACGCACGCCCTCGGCGTGGGCGAGAAGGGAATCGTCGTCGTACTGGGGGCTGTCGCCTGGCATCTCTATATTCTCTGTACCCGCCGGAGGGAGATCGAGGCCCCGAACCGGAGCTGCCACACTCCGATCGTCCCCGATCGCGCGGCCTTTTGCAGGCCTCAACTGCCCGGCGCACCCGAGCGGAGGGAACCCGATGCACCCCGGAAACCGGAAAGACCACCGGCTCGCCGTCCTGCTCGGCGCCGCCCTCATCGGCGCGATCGCCGCGGCCCTGGAACTCCTCGGCAACCCGCCGAACATGGGCGTCTGCGTCGTCTGCTTCGAGCGCGACCTCGCCGGCGCCCTCGGCCTGCATCGCGCCGCGCCCGTCCGGTACCTGCGGCCCGAGATCCCGGCCCTCGTGCTCGGCGGACTGCTCGCTTCCCTCGTGCTCCGCGGCTTC
>JBDLIY010000764.1:0-1583 GCA_039714635.1 Planctomycetota bacterium | reverse complement strand
TTCTTCTTCTCACTTCCTCCCGGACGAAGCGCGCCAGATCCCTCACCTGTGCTTTTCTCAGGTTAGAGGTCCCGATCTTCTCGTAGACGTAGATCATGTTGATTCGATCCGCCTCGGGGTCCCAGTAGTAGAGAACGCGGAGTCCACCGCGCTTCCCTCGACCAGGCTGACTCCAGCGGAGCTTGCGCAGTCCACCCCCACCCGGAACCACCGCTCCCTGCCCCGGACGGAGCATCAGCGCCAACTGCATCCGTCTCAGTTCTTCGTCAGAGAGCAGATCGCAGATCCGCTTCGTGAAGATCTGGGTCTCGACGATGATCCTGGTGCAGTATACGCCACTGACGCACAGCCATCAACGACACTCCGCGAGAGTGCAGTCATCGTCACGAACCTGGCCGCGCCGGTCATCAGCCAGCCGGGGATCGACCGCGCGAAGGTCCGCGGGCCAACGCGAGGTCGGATCGCCTCACCGCGGCTCGATCAGGAACAGCGCCTGGTTGTTCTTCACCTCGCCCGCGTCGTCCACCAGCACCTTCGCCACGCGGCCCGCGTCCGGGGCCTTCACCTGGTTGAAGCACTTCATCACCTCGACCAGGCCCAGCACCTTGCCGCGCTCGAACTCAGCGCCCTCGTCCACGAACGCCGGCTCGTCCGGCGCCGGGCGGCGGTAGAAGATACCGTCCGTCTGGGCGCGCACCGCGACCATGCCGTCCGGGATGTCCTCCGCGACGTCGCCGGCCGCGCCCGGGTTCGCGTCGCCCCCCTCCACCGCCACGCCCTCGCGCGAGACCGTCACCAGCACGTCGCCGTACGCCACGCCGACCGGCGCCCGGGCCAACACCTCCGACACGACCCCGTACACGCCGTCCGGCACGACCAGGTCGTAGTTCCGACGGAGGATCCGCAACTCCGCGAACGGCTCGCCCGGCGAGAGAATCGTCCCCGCCGCCGGCGCCGCCGTCAGGCGCCCCACCGCGGGCGCCGTCAGCTTCCGCTCGCCGTCGTTCGGGTCCGTCGCCAGGGCCGGGATCGTGTCTCTCATGGCTTCTCCGAAAGCACCGCGATGTCGTGCATCGACCAGATCCGGGGGTTCTTCACGCGGCGGTAGCCCGTGCTCTGGTAGCACATCTCCGCCGCCGCCTCGAGGTAGAGCCGAAGCTCGCCCATGCGGATGATCTCGTCCGTGTCCATCTGACGCGCCGAGCGGATCGGGTCCATGTCCGCCGTGATGCGGGACTCGACGTGTTTCATTCCCTTCTCGACTTTCGCTCGCTCCTCCGGATCCTGGCTGATGATCTCGAAGTCGTCGTCGAGCCGGGTCCGGTACGCGCCGATCGCCAGCGTCCGCCCCTCCATCACCGCGAGGCGCGTGATCGGCGTACTGAGCTGCAGCACCGGGTCGTAGGGGGCGCCCGCCATCGCGTAGTAGCCGGCGCACGAAGCCTTGCGCATCAGCACCGTGATCATCGGCGTGGTGTTGGTCGAGTTCGTGTAGATCAGGCTCGAACCGTAGCCGAGCAGCCCGTCCTTCTCCGCCTCCGCGCCGATGTCGAAGCCACCGATGTCCTGCAGCCAGACGATCG
>JBDLIY010000763.1:0-1593 GCA_039714635.1 Planctomycetota bacterium | reverse complement strand
GCGCTCTACAAGATGCAGGGCATCGCGGCGGCGCGCTGGATCCGGGGAACGCCCGCACCGCATGCGAACCTCCTCCTCGCCGCGCTCCGCCGGAGTTCCGGCCCCGAGGATCTCGAGCGGCTCCTCGAGCTCGATCAGTACTTCGCGTTCCGCGCGGCCGCTCGCATCGCCGACGTCCGCGACCTCGGGCGCGTGAACTACTACCTGCTCAAAGATGCCCGCACAGGCCGCTGGGAGCTGATCCCTCACGACCTCAACGACGCGTTCGGACTGAAGTCGGTCGACGGGCACGACCTCTTCTCGGGCATCGCCGGGCGGCACTTTGCCGCCCGGATAGACGCTGCGGTACAGGATGCCCTCCGCGCGCATCCGCCCGCCGCGTGGGCCCGCTGGCTCCAGGCCGAGGCGGCCCGCATCGAGCCGCTGGTCCGCGCTCGTCCTCCGCGCCGGCGAAGCGGCCGGGCACCCGACGCTCGAGCTCTGCTCCGCGACGCCGCGCCGCGGCTCCTCGGTAACGCCCGGGCCGGGTCGGCCCGCGCGGTCGGCGACTGCGAAGTGTGCCCCGGCTCGGCCGTCCTCTGGGACGTCCCGGAGCGGCGCCCGGAGGCCCCGGCGGTCGAGTGGCAGGAACTCGAGCCGAAGCGGGCCCTGGACTTCCCCGGCCGGACGATGCGGCCGGGCGTGGTCCGTCGGACGGTCAAGCGGACGTTCGACATCCTGTTCGCGGTCTGCGCGCTGGCGCTGACCCTTCCGCTCTACCCGTTCATCATGCTGGCGATCTTCCTCGAGGACGGCTGGCCCTTCTTCTTCGCCCACTGGCGGGAGACCCGGGGCGGCCGGGAGTTCCCCTGCATCAAGTTCCGCTCCATGCGAAGGGACGCGGAGAAGATGAAGGCGGATCTCGTTGCGGCGAACGAGGCGGACGGCCCGCAGTTCTTCATGGACGAGGATCCCCGCCTGACGCGGATCGGGCGCTTTCTGCGGAAGACGCAACTGGACGAGATTCCCCAGTTCGTGAACGTCCTCCTGGGCCACATGTCCGTCGTGGGGCCGCGCCCGAGTCCGTGCAGCGAAAACCAGTTCTGCCCCGGCTGGCGCGAGGCGAGGCTCAGCGTGCGTCCGGGCGTGACGGGGCTCTGGCAGGTCAAGCGCACCCGGCAGAAGGGCCTCGACTTCCAGGAGTGGATCCGCTTCGACATCGAGTACGTCGAACGCGCGAACCTGTGGCTCGACCTGTGGATCATCTGGCACACGATCCTGGTCGTGCTTCGCGGCAACGACTGAGAGGGAACCATGCGGAAGAAGACCAAGCGACGCCTGTTGATTCTCCTCGCGCTGGGGCTCGCCTTCATCGTGGCGGCGGGAGGGGCCTACGCCTACCGCAAGCACCGGATCGCAAAGGGGTACGAGCAGGATCGCGCCGCGGGCCTGGCCGCCTACGAGCGGAAGGACTACGCCGCGGCGGTCAACAGGCTCGGGAGGTACATCCGGCGCTTCCAGGACGACGTGGATGTGCTGCGGGCCTACGCCTACTCCGTCCTGGAACTCCCGAAGCAGGGCCCCAACGAGATCAACTCCGCCCGCACCGCGCTC
>JBDLIY010000762.1:0-1593 GCA_039714635.1 Planctomycetota bacterium | reverse complement strand
ACATCGTGGTCGGTCTGCTGTTCGGTCTCGGCTCCTGGCTCGGCGGAGAGGGGATCTGGGCCAAGGTCCGGGCCGGCGACGTCGGCGGCCTGTGGGTGGACCTTCTGCCCGATCCGGCGTCCGGCATCTGGATCGGGCTCGCGGCCCTGGTCGGTGCCGTGGTTTCCGGAATCACCGCATGGGAGTTCAACACCTGGAAGCCGGAGAAGAAGGGGACACCGGGAAGCACGAAGGACGACCGGGAGGGCATGCGTCGCGTCTGTCGGTACTTCCTGTATCTCGGCGGCGCCCTTCTGTTCGTGCTCATGGCGGCCACGCTGCGCGGGAGCTGCTCCGCCGGATCGATGCTCCTCCTCCCCGCCGCCGTCGCGGCCGGCGCGGTGTTCGGCGCGTCCCTGTGTTTCGTGGTGTCGGCGGTCTACCTCGGGTTCCTGAGCAAGGCCATCGCGTGGAACATCCAGTCCCGGTCGACCCTCGCGGCCATGCGCGGGGCCAGCCAGATGGTGCTCCTCTTCTGCATCGCGATCCCGGGGGTGTTCTTCCTGATCGCCTGGCTGGTGGACGGCGGCCTCGGAACCCTCCTCGGCAGCGTCGTGTCGCTGGTCGCGACCGGGGTGGCGGCCAAGGGCGGAGGATCGGCCGCGTCCGACAGCGGGTTGAAGGCCCGGTTGATGGCCCGGCTGCCGGCGATCGTCCTCGCCCTGGCGGTCCCCGTCCTGATCCTGAGCGGAATCGTCCTGGTGGCCCTGATCTATCTGCCATGTGCGGAGTCGGATGCGTGGTTCGGAGTGCGCTGGCTTCCCCTCCCAGTAGCCCTGTTCCTGGTCCTGGGGTGGCTGCTCGACCTCAACCGGATCTCGCCCCACTACTTCTACCGGGATCGTCTCGCGGAAACCTACCTGCGGACCGAGGGCCCCGATCTCCGGTACGAGAAGCGCCGTCGGAGAGATGGCGAAGTCGACCGGCTGAGCCGGCTCATCGTGAGGAGAGACGACCACGACCTGCTCCTGCGGGACCTTCACGACTGGTCCGCGGGAGGCGCCGGCAATCCGTACCCGTACCAACTCATCACGGCTTCCCTGAATCTCCCCGGCAGCAACGACCTCCGGAAGAAGGACCAGAAGTCCGACCATTTCCTCTTCTCGAGGGAGTACGTGGGCTCGTGCACGACCGGATACGTGCAGACCGGGGAGTACTGCCGAGGGCGGATCGGGCTGGCCGCGGCCATGACGATCTCCGGCGCGGCCATCGCGAGCGTCATGGGCTATCACACCTCTTTCGCCCGGTCGTTCGCGGCCGCTCTCTTCAACGTCCGCGTGGGATTCTGGTATCCGAACCCGGACTGGTTCCTTCGTCCCCGCGGTCGGAAGAAGCCCCACGAGCGCTGGATCTTCTGGCCGGCGCTCGTGGCCCTCGAGATGGGCGCGGCCACCAACGCCCGCGGCCCGATGGTGAACCTATCCGACGGAGGCCACACCGGTGACAACCTGGGCCTGAAGCCCCTCCTCCAGCGCCGCGTGAAGCTGATTGTCGTCGTCGACGCCGAGCGCGATCCGGACTACGGCTTCGGCTCCCTTTCGCGCGCGATGCGGC
>JBDLIY010000761.1:0-1594 GCA_039714635.1 Planctomycetota bacterium | reverse complement strand
CACCGGTACTGCGAGGTGGGGGAGACGGTCGACTTCGGGGCGACGGTGACGGATGCCGACGGCGACCCGACGACCTCCGAGTGGAGCTTCGGTGACGGTGGGGAGGAGACGGGTACGACGGCGAGCCACGCATGGACCATGCCCGGCGACTACGCCGTCGAGTTCGAGGTCACCGACGGGATGCACGAGACGACGGCCATCGTCGACGTGACCGTGGCGAAGCCCCTGGTGGTCCTGAAGGTCAAGGGCGGCGTGAGCTTCAAGAAGGAGCTGAAGGACAAGCTGAAGCTGAAGGCGACCCTCGATCTGCCGGCGGACTTCGTGCCGGAGGGGCAGATGTTGACCGTGGCCGTGGGCGATGTGGAGTCCATGTTCCTGCTCGACGCGAAGGGCAAGGGCAAGTCGATCGCCGGTTCGGTGAAGCTCAAGTACTCGAAGAAGGCGGGGACCTGGGTCGTCTCGGCCAAGCTGAAGAAGGGCGAGTTCGCAGAGACGTGGGCCGATCACGGGGTCGTGAACGAAACCGTGAAGGCCGTGGCGCTCTCGCTCCCGGCGCGGGTCCGCGTGGGGGAATCGACCTTCATCGTGGACGCGCCTGCGCTCTACACGGGCAAGGAAGGCAAGTCGGGCAAGTTCAAGACTCCCAGGCGGTGAGTCCGTCCGGGGAGTCCAGGAACGCGACCTCTTCCAGCGGCCGCCGGGCCGTGAGCGTGGTCTCGGCGGCCGGCCAGCCGAACGGCACGATCGAGACGATCTGCCAGTGTTTCGGGATCCCCGCCAGCGCCCGGACCGCGTGCTTGCTGAACGTGATCACCCACACCGCGCCCAGCCCCCGGTCGTGCATCGCGAGCAGCATGTTCTGGATGGCCGCGCACGTGTCGAGGAGCCAGCACTGGTCGTTCTCGTCGTAGCGATCCCAGGTGTCGTGGGGATCGGCGCAGGCGACGAGGACGGCCGGGGCCTTCTCCACGCAGGCCTGGTGCGCGATCGGGTCGAACTTCGCGATCTTCGCCCGGTCGCGGACGACGACGAAGCGCCACGGCTGGCGGTTTCCCCCGTTGGGGGCGCGGACGCCCGCCTCGAGGATCTCGCGGATCACGTCGAGGGGGATTTCCCGGTCTTCGAAGGAGCGGACGCTTCGCCGGGTGTGGATCGCTTCGAGGAGTTCCATGGGGCCAGCGTCGCATCGGGCCCCGACCGACGCTAGCGCTTTCGCCACTCCCGGACCATCGGCAACCCTTCGCTCTCCTCCAGCCTCGCCGAGATCCGCGCTCCGCCCGGCGTCGCCACGACCTCGACCGTCCAGCCGTCCGACTTCCGGGTGACCGAAGAGATCGCCCGGCACGAGCCGATCTGCGTCGTCGCGCCGGCGAACTCCGGGTCCGACGCCAGCGCGTGCCGCGCCTGCTCGAGCCCGCCCTCCGCGGCCCAGAACGACTCGTGGCGCAACCGGTCCGTGGTCGACTCCGCGATCAGGGTGTCCGACCGCAGGAACAGCACCGACGACGACGCGGCGACCAGCACCACGACCAGCATCGCCCAGATCAGGGAGAAGCCCCTCTCGCCGTTCATCGCGTCCTCCCCGCGTTCCGCA
>JBDLIY010000760.1:0-1597 GCA_039714635.1 Planctomycetota bacterium | reverse complement strand
GGATCGGCCGCGCGATCTTCTCGTCGAGCATGATCTGGCTGGCCCGAAGGATGTTCGTCGCCTGCCCCTCGGGGAAGGCGATTCGCTTCTCGCGGCGGACGACCTTCCGCATGACCCGGCGCATGATCTGACGCCCGGGACCGTAGATGTTCTCGAGCTTCTCGCGGTACTCGTCCCAGTCCGGCTCCTTCACGCGGGAGACACCCGTATCCACCGCCGCCCTCGCGACGGCGGGGGCGACCCAGGTCAGCACCCGGGGGTCCACCGGCTTCGGGATGATGTAGTCCGGACCGAACTTCATCTCCTCGCCGCCGTAGGCCTTCCGGACGGTGTCCGGGATGTCCTCGCGGGCGAGCTTCGCCAGGGCCTTGCTGGCCGCCACCTTCATTTCGTCGTTGATCGCCCGCGCCCGCACGTCGAGCGCGCCGCGGAAGATGAACGGGAAGCCCAGGACGTTGTTCACCTGGTTCGGGTAGTCGGACCGGCCGGTGCCCATGATGACGTCGTTGCGGGCGTCCTTCGCGTCCGGGTACGTGATCTCCGGATCCGGGTTCGCCATCGCGAAGATGATGGGGTTGTCGGCCATCGAGCGGACGTGGTCCTTGTTCAACATATTGGCCACGGAGAGCCCGATGAACACATCCGCGCCCTTCAGAGCATCATCCATCGTGCGAAGCTCGGTGTCGACCGCCCAGGTCTCCTTCCACTGGTTCATGCCCTCGTCGCGACCGGCGTAGATCACACCGGTGCGGTCGGTCATGATCATGTTCTCTTTCTTCACTCCCATGCGGAGGAAGTGCGTGGCGCAGCCCAGGGAGGACGCGCCGGCGCCGGAGAACACCAGTCTCACTTCGGCCGGATCCTTCCCGGCGATCTCGAGTGCATTGAGCAGCCCGGCGGCGGCGATGATCGCCGTTCCGTGCTGGTCGTCGTGGAACACCGGGATGTCGAGCACTTCCTGGAGACGGGGCTCGATCTCGAAACACTCCGGCGCCTTGATGTCCTCGAGGTTGATCCCGCCGAACGTCGGAGCCATCAACTTCACGCAGTTGACGAACTCCTCGACGTTGTTCGTGTCGACTTCGATGTCGAACACGTCGATGTCCGCGAACCGCTTGAACAGGACGCCCTTTCCTTCCATCACGGGCTTGCCGGCTTCGGGGCCGATGTCCCCGAGGCCCAGGACCGCGGTCCCGTTGGAGATGACCCCGACGAGGTTGCCCTTGGCGGTGTACTTGAAGACGTCATCGGGGTTCTTCTCGATCGCAAGGCACGGCACGGCGACTCCGGGGGAGTACGCCAGGGAGAGATCGCGCTGTGAGAAGCACGGCTTGGTGGGGACCACCTCGATCTTTCCCGGGCGCCCTCGCACGTGATATTCGAGCGCGTCTTCCTCGCGGATATTCCTGACCATGAGTCGATCCGGGTTCTGTCCCGGCCTCCTTCCCGAAGAGCGTGTGGACCCGTCCCGCGGAGCGGTCCGGGCTCTGGTTCAGACGTGTCCCGTACGGATACCACAGGCCCGTGGGAAGACGGCGCGAATTCTAGCGGAAGGGCCGGAAACCGGGGTGGGGACGGGGGATGCCTCTATTAAGGT
>JBDLIY010000759.1:0-1611 GCA_039714635.1 Planctomycetota bacterium | reverse complement strand
CAAGGAAGCCGCCCTCGATCTGGCGAAGACGCTGAGCTCCCCGATCGTGGTGAAGTGCCAGATCCACGCCGGCGGACGGGGCAAGGGGACCCTCGACGTCGAGTACAAGGGCGAGCCGCTCCACGGGGTCGTCCTCGTCGACACCCCCGAAGAAGCCGCCGAAGTCGCCGGCCTGATGCTCGGCGCCACCCTCGTCACGATCCAGACGGGCCCCGACGGGAAGCAGGTCAACCGCGTCCTCCTCGAGGAGGGCGTGAAGATCGCCCGTGAGCTCTACGCGGGCATCGTGGTGGACCGCGCCGCCGAGCGGCCGGTCTTCATGGGCTGCGCCGAGGGCGGCACGTCGATCGAGGAGATCGCCGCCGAGCGGCCCGAGGCCATCCTCAAGGAGAAGATGGCGCCGAAGCGGGGCCTCGAAGGCTACCAGGCGCGCCGGATGGCCGCGAAGCTCGACATGGGCGGCGACCTGATCCGCCCGGCCGCGAAGCTGATCACCTGCCTCGCGAAGGCCTTCGTCGACCTCGACGGCTCGCTCGCCGAGATCAACCCCCTCGTCGTCACCGAGGACGGTCGCGTCATGGCGCTCGACGCCAAGTTCAGCTTCGACGACAACGCGCTGTTCCGGCACAAGGAGCTGCTCGAGCTCCGCGACCTCTCGGAGGAGGACCCGTCCGAGGCGCGCGCGAAGGAGTGGGACCTCTCCTACGTCTCGATGGACGGAACGATCGGCTGCATGGTCAACGGCGCCGGCCTCGCCATGGCGACGATGGACATCATCCAGTACGTCTCCAACCACGAGGTCCAGCCGGCGAACTTCCTCGACGTGGGCGGCGCCGCGAGCCCCGAGCGCGTGACGGAAGCGATGCGGATCATCCTGACCGACGACAAGGTCAAGACGATCCTCGTGAACATCTTCGGCGGCATCGTGTTCTGCGACGTGATTGCCGAGGGCATCGTCAGCGCGACGAAGGAGCTGGGGCTCGACGTGCCGCTGGTCGTCCGTCTCGAAGGGACGAACGTGGACCGCGGCAAGGAGATCCTCGAGCAGTCCGGCCTGAACATCATCACCGCCGACGGCATGAAGGACGCCGCGGAGAAGGCCGTGGCCGCCAGCCAGGGGGGTGTGGCATGAGTATCCTCGTCAACAAGGACACGAAGGTCGTCGTGCAGGGCATCACCGGCGGCGCCGGCAGCTTCCACACGCAGCAGATGGTGGAGTACGGCACGCAGGTCGTGGCCGGCGTCACGCCCGGGAAGGGCGGCGAAACGGTCCACGGCGTTCCCGTGTTCGACACCGTCAGCGAGGCGGTCGAGAAGACCGGCGCGAACTGCTCCATGATCATGGTCCCGGCGGCGTTCTGCCGCGACGCGGTCATCGAGGCGGCGGACTCCGGCGTCAAGCTGGTCGTGACGATCACCGAGGGCATCCCGACCCTGGACGTGGCCGACGTGCGCCACTACCTCAAGGTCCGCGGCGTCCGGATGATCGGCCCGAACTGCCCCGGCATCATCACGCCGGAGCAGGCGAAGATCGGGATCATGCCCGGCTACATCCACAAGCCGGGGCGGATCGGCATCATGAGCCGTTCCGGGACCCTCACCTACGAGGCG
>JBDLIY010000758.1:0-1619 GCA_039714635.1 Planctomycetota bacterium | reverse complement strand
GGACAGCGTGATGGCCGGCTTGCCCTCGCGCGCCATCTGGATGCCGCGGGCGTCCGTGCCGCCGCGGGGCAGGATCTCCAGCTGGTACTTGATCCCGCTCTTGTCGGCCAGGTCCCGCATCTTCGCCACCAGGGCCGGATTCGAAATCGACGCGCCGTCCATCACCTTGATCGCCACGCCTTCACCAAGCGTCGTGATGTAGTCCTTCTTGTCCACCCCGGGGACGTCGCACGCCAGCGTCACGTCGATCGCGATGCCCTCGTCCGGGTTGATGCCGTAGGCCGCGACCGTCGCGCCGCGGATCCCGATCTCCTCCTGCGACGTCATCACCGCGTAGACGTCGTGGACCGGGTCCGGCGTCCTCTGGAGCGCGCGGATGATCGTCCAGAGCGACACGCGGTTGTCGAGCGCCTTCGTCGTCGCGACGTCGCCCCACTCCATGAAGGTCTGGTAGAGCGTGACCGGCGTGCCGACCTCGACCTCGGCCTTCACGTCGTCCACCGGCATCCCGAGGTCGACGAACAGCCCGTCGAGCTCCGGCATCTTCTTCCGCTCCTCGGGCGTCATGATGTGGACGGGCTTCGTGCCGATCAGGCCGACGAGCTTTTTCGTCTTCCCGCGCACGACGACGCGCTTCGCGATGAGCGTCTTCGGGTCGAACCCTCCGCAGGGGTTCAGCCGGAGGAAGCCGTTGTCGTCGATGAAGCGGACGAGGAAGCCGATCTCGTCCATGTGGCCGGCGAGCATGATCTTCTTCCGCTCGCCTTCGGGGGCGGTGCCGTGCTTGATCGCGATGAGGTTGCCCATCGCGTCCTCGTGGATCTCGTCCGTCAGCGGCATGAGTTCGCGGCGGCAGATTTCGCGGATCTCGTCTTCGAAGCCCGGAGGGGCGAAGGCCTCGCTCAGTTCTTTCAGCAGTTCCATTCTTGTTCCTCGTCCATGGGTCAGTTCATTGGCCTGGCGGAACCGTGAATCGTAGTCAATGAGACCGGGCCGGCCCCCGGTAATCGAAGGGCCGGCCCGGTCGTCGTCCGCGTTCGGGGGCTCGGGATCAGTCCGGGATCCAGCCGCCGTACGAACCGCGGAACAGCCGGTGGACCGCGTAGACGTGCACCGCGTGGGGCCGGTCGTCGAGCGGCCCCTCGGGCGGTGTGAAGGACATGACCGTGCCGGGCAGCACCGTGAAGAACGCGGGCCGCCACTCCCCGGCGTCGGAGTCCCACTCCTCGATCTCGAGGTACCAGAACTGTGCCCCGCCGCCGCCGGTCCAGCTGATGTCCGGCGTCGAGGTGGCGTAGTCCGCGACCGAAACGACCGGGGGAGCCGGCCAGCCGCCCCGGACCACGAACGGCTTCACGACCTCCTTGCCGCTCTTCAGCGTCACGAAGAGCCGGAAGATCCCGCTCGGCGGCATGGCCGGGTGGTCGAGGCGGAAGTCGCCGTCCACCTCCGGAATCGGCACGTCGGCAACCCCGGAGTCCTCCGGGTATCGAACGAACGCCGACGCCACGGCCGGCCCGCTCGCCTCCGCGTGCAGGACGTACTCGGTCCCTCCCTGGCCGTTCGGGAGGCTCATGCCGACGACCACCGATTCGAAGGCGGTCTTCTCCGACAGCTTC
>JBDLIY010000757.1:0-1624 GCA_039714635.1 Planctomycetota bacterium | reverse complement strand
GCCCGGCTCGAAATCCACGGGCTCTCCCTTTCGCGCGGAGAGCGCGTCGTCCTCGACGGTTTCTCCCTCTCCGTCGGGGAGGGAGAGATCTTCGGCCTTCTCGGCCCGAACGGCGCCGGGAAGTCGAGCGCGTTCGCGGCGCTCGTCGGCCTCCTGCCGGCGGAATCCGGAGAGGTTCGCCTCGACGGGGAGGCGATGGGCGTGGGGGACGTGCGTCTGCGGGCCCGCATGGGCGTCGTCTTCCAGGATCCGGCCCTCGACGACCGGCTGACGGCGCGGGACAACCTCGCGCTGGCGGCGGCCCTGAACGGCCTGCGGGGGGCGGACGCCCGGGACCGCGTCGCGGAGATGGTCGTCTTCGCGGAGCTCGACGGTCGCGACCGGGAGCCCGTGAAGCAGCTGTCCGGCGGGATGCGGCGCCGGCTGGAGCTGGCGCGGGCGCTGATCCACCGGCCGGGCTTCCTGCTGATGGACGAGCCGACGACGGGGCTCGACGAACCGTCCTTCCGCCGCGTCTGGCGCGCCTACCGGGCCCTGGCGGCCGAGCACGGTGTGTCGATCCTCCTCACGACGCATCGGGCGGAGGAGGCGGAGCTCTGCGATCGTCTCGCCTTCCTCGACGGGGGGCGGATCGTCGCGGAGGGGACGCCGGTCGAACTGCGCCGGCAGGTCGGGGGCGAGGTGATCGAGTTCGTCGCCGGGGAGCCGGAGCTCTCGGCGCGGGGCGTCTCGGAGGCCCTCGGCCTCGAGGCGACCGTCCACGGCGGGAAGGTCCGCGTGGTGACGGAGGGCGGAGCGGGGATGATCCCGCGGATCGCCGACCTCTTCCCCGAGGGCCGGCTCGAGAGCATCGAGCTGCACCGGCCCGGCCTGGCGGACGTCTTCCTCGCGCTGACCGGCCACGACCTTTCCGGCGAGGTGGCGTCATGAGCGGAGTGATCGCCCTCTTCCGCCGGGACGTGCGGCTCTTCGTGCTCCAGCGGAGCCGCCTGCTCGGAACGCTCGCCCAGCCGCTGCTCATCTGGCTGGTGATCGGCGCCGGCCTGTCGCCGTCCTTCGCCGGCGCGGACGACGGCCCGGGCTACATGCGGTTCTTCTATCCCGGGGCGGTGGTGATGATGCTCCTGATGACGAGCATCTCCGCCACGATGAGCGTGATCGAGGACCGCCACCGCGGCTTCCTGCAGGGCGTCCTCGCGGCCCCGGTGGGGCGGTGGGAGCTGGCGCTGGGCAAGACGCTCGGCGGGGCGTTCCTCGGGTTGGTGCCGGCGGCGATCCTCGTCGCGATCGCGCCGGTGGCGGGCTTCACCATCGGCGGCGGCAACCCGGTGGCGCTGATCGGCGGCCTGATCCTGACGGGGATCGCCTTCACGGCGTTCGGCTTCGCGCTGGCCTGGAAGCTGGACTCTTCGGCCGGCTACCACGTGGTGATGAGCGCGGTGCTGTTCCCGCTGTGGATCCTGTCGGGCGCGATGTTCCCGATGGAGCCGACGCACGCGGTGATGGTCTGGATCGGCCGCCTGAACCCGATGAGCTACGCGGTGGCGGTGGTGAGGGGCGGCTTCGAAGGGGCGCCGGCGGGGGAACTCGTGCTCCCGGCCGCGGTGCTCGTCGGGGTGACGAT
>JBDLIY010000756.1:0-1625 GCA_039714635.1 Planctomycetota bacterium | reverse complement strand
GGTGGGCGAGGGCAAGCCGGGCAAGCAGTGCCTGGAGGTCGAGATCCAGCTGCCCGGCGAGGCGCCGATCCACGCGAAACTGGACTACGGCGACGTCCGCGTCTTCCCGTTCGAGTTCGGCGGGGAGAACGCGAAGGCCGTGCTGAAGCCGGCGCGTCACTTCGACCTCGGCGCGGGCCCCGGCAAGGCGGTCGAGACGGAACTCGAGGGTGGAACCACGGGCATCATCGTCGACTGCCGCGGACGGCGGCCGTTCGTGATCCCGGAGGCCCCGCAGGAACGGGTGGAGTGGCTCGGACGCTGGACGGACGCGCTCGACGCCTACCCGAAGATGGAGGGTTAGTCATGGCCCAGGCATACACCCCGGGACTTCGTGTCGCAGACTTCACCCCGCTGAAGAAGGACCGCCGCCTCCCGCTGCTGGGCGAGGTCACGGCGGAGGTCGGTGCCAGCGTGCAGCACGACGAGGTCATCGCCCGGACGAACCTGCCGGGCGACGTCCAGTCGGTCAACCTCGCGCACCGGCTCTCCATCGAGCCCTCCGACCTGCCGCGGTACATGGCGAAGAAGGAAGGCGACAGCATCGAGAAGGGCGAGGTCATCGCCGAGTCGAAGTCGTTCTTCGGCCTCTTCACGAGCCGCTGCGAGTCCCCCATCACGGGCACGATCGAAACGATGTCGGCGGTCACCGGCCAGGTGCTGCTGCGCAAGCCGCCGATCCCGGTGGAGGTCACCGCGTACGTCGACGGCGTGGTCTCCGAGGTCCACCCCGAGGAGGGCGCCACGGTCGAGACCTGGGGCACCTTCATCCAGGGAATCTTCGGAGTCGGCGGAGAGACGAACGGGCCGATCCGGGTCGTCGCGGAATCGAAGGACCAGCTCTTCACACCGGACCTCGTTCCGGCGGACGGCAAGGACGCGATCCTCGTCGGCGGCAGCCGCGTGACGATGGAGACGCTGACCAAAGCCCGCGAGGTCGGCGTGGCCGGCATCATCTGCGCCGGCTTCGACGACCAGGACCTGAGGACGCTGCTCGGCCGCGACCTCGGCGTCGCGATCACCGGGCAGGAGAAGCTCGGCATCACGCTGGTCCTCACCGAGGGCTTCGGCGAGATCGCCATGGCGGACCGGACCTTCCGGCTGCTCAAGGAGAACGACGGCCAGCGCGCCTCGATCAACGGCGCCACGCAGATCCGCGCCGGCGTCATCCGGCCGGAGATCGTCATCCCGAAGCTTTCCCGGGACAAGCCGGGCGAGGGCGACCGGCAGGAGTCTACCGGCGGGCTGACCGAGGGCACGCGGATCCGCATCATCCGCGAGCCGAACTTCGGCAGCATCGCCACCGTCACGGGCCTTCCTCCCGAACTCCAGGCGATGGAGTGCGAGACCAAGGTCCGCGTACTGAAGATCAAGCTCGACTCGGGCGAGGAGTACTTCCTCCCCCGGGCGAACGTGGAACTCATCGAACACTGAATCATTCACCAGATCGGGGTCTCAATTTCGCGCTGCCACCTGCGGTTCCGAGACCAGAAGACGGGTTGGGACACGACCGGGCCGGGATATGCACCGCCCCGTTCGACCACGGGCTGCAGCGAGGAAAGATGTCGGTCACCGGAACACGAAAC
>JBDLIY010000755.1:0-1634 GCA_039714635.1 Planctomycetota bacterium | reverse complement strand
CGACGGCAACGTCACCCAGATGCACTACGCCCGGCAGGGGATCATCACGGAGGAGATGCGTTACGTCGCGACGCGGGAGAGCATGGAGCCCGGGTTCGCCCGCGACGAGATCGCGGCGGGCCGCGCCATCATCCCGGCCAACATCTGTCATCCCGAGGCCGAGCCGATGATCATCGGCCGCAACTTCCTCGTGAAGATCAACGCGAACATCGGCAACTCGGCCACGACCAGTTCCGTCGAGGAGGAGGTCGAGAAGCTCCGCTGGTCGCTGAAGTGGGGATCGGACACGGCCATGGACCTCTCCACGGGCCCCGACATCATCGAGACCCGCGAGGCGATCCTCCGCGCGAGCCCGGTCCCCGTGGGCACCGTCCCGATCTACGAGGCCCTCGACCGCGTGGACGGCAAGCCCGAGGACCTGAACATCGACGTCTTCCTCGAGACGATCGAGGACCAGGCGAAGCAGGGCGTCGACTACTTCACGATCCACGCCGGAGTGCGCATAGCGTACATCCCGATGACCGCGGAGCGCGTGACGGGCATCGTCTCCCGCGGCGGCAGCATCATGGCCGCCTGGTGCCTCGCGCACCACGAGGAGAACTTCCTCTACACGCACTTCGAGCGCATCTGTGAGGTCATGAAGAAGTACGACGTGGCCTTCTCCCTCGGCGACGGTCTGCGCCCCGGCTCCATCGCGGACGCCAACGACGAGGCCCAGTTCGCGGAGTTGAAGACGCTCGGCGAGTTGACCGAGATCGCCTGGCGGCACGACGTGCAGGTGATGATCGAGGGCCCGGGCCACGTACCGATGGACAAGATCAAGGAGAACGTGGACCTGCAGCGCGAGTGGTGTCACGACGCGCCCTTCTACACGCTCGGTCCCCTCGTCACGGACATCGCGCCCGGCTACGACCACATCACTTCGGCGATCGGCGCCGCGATGATCGGCTGGTACGGCACGGCGATGCTCTGCTACGTCACGCCCAAGGAGCACCTCGGGTTGCCGGACCGCGAGGACGTCCGCGAGGGCGTGGTCACGTACCGGATCGCTGCCCACGCCGCCGACCTGGCGAAGGGCCACCCGGGCGCCCGCGACCGTGACGACGCGCTCTCCCGCGCCCGTTTCGAGTTCCGGTGGGAGGACCACTTCAACCTGTCCCTCGACCCGGAGCGCGCCCGCGAGTACCACGACGCGACGCTCCCTTCGGAGGGCGCGAAGACGGCGAAGTTCTGCTCGATGTGCGGCCCGAAGTTCTGCGCGATGAAGATCACGCAGGACGTGCGGGACATGGCGGCGAAGAAGGGGATCTCCGAAGAGAAGGCGCTCGAGGAGGGCCTGCAGGAGAAGGCGGAGGAGTTCGTGGACTGGGCCGGGGACTGAGCAGCCTCAGTCTTCCCAGTCCTCTTTCTCGACGCCGTTCCCCGGCAGCGTCTTCGCGTACCGCTCCGGAAGCCGGGCCCGGATCCGCACCTCGTCGGCGCTCGGGTACTCCTGCGACAGGATCCGGCCCTTCTCCGCGAGGAACGCCAGCAGCTTCCCGTCGCCGGGGTGCGCGGTCAACTCGACCTCGACCTGGGATTCCTCGATGAACCGCGTCACCGCACCCGCCACCTCGTCGAGCCCCTCCCCCGTC
>JBDLIY010000754.1:0-1636 GCA_039714635.1 Planctomycetota bacterium | reverse complement strand
CGAAGTGATCCGGGAGGTCCTGGGGTCCAAACGTGTTTCCGTGCTTCGCCTCCAGGCGAAGGAGGCGGCGGGTCTTGTCCGCCACGGACCGTTCGAACGCCCCCTGAAGATCGGACGCCGGCAGCCCGAGCCCATCGGCCAGTCCCGATACGCCGAGGAGGGGCAGGCCGGCCTCGCCCGGGATCTTCCGGGCCCGGGCGACGGCGCGGGAGAAGGCCTCCGCCCAGCCGGCGGCGCGCTCCCCCACCGCCCGGCGGTCGGCGGCGAGCGTCGAGAGGTGGTCGCGAAAGGCGCCGTCCCCCGACTTCACGGCGGCGTAGAAGTCCATCAGGTCGGCGCTCGCGTCGTTGACGCAGGCGCGCTCCGGCTCGAGGGAGAAGAACATCGCCCCGCCGCCCACGAACGGCTCGACGAGCGTGGTGACGGGGGGCATCTGCTCCCGGAACCGGGCGAGTTCGCGGGACTTCCCGCCGGGCCATTTTATGATGGGCTTCATCGCGAGGGAGCGAGGATGGATCGATCCCTCCGGGCGGTCAAGGAAGGATCAATCCTCATGCGGCTGACGGCACTCTGCGCCCTCGTTCTTCCCCTGCTCGCGGCCTGCGGCGGCGACGCCGCCCCGGAGCCGACGGGCCCGCGCTACCTGAACCTCGGCATCGAGCGTTGGGCGGAGCTCATCACCTCGAACGACCTGGAAGTGCAGCAGGAGGAGATGAACCGTCTCGGCCTCGGCCGCCCGGACGTGATCCCGGTGCTGACGGCGCTTCTGGACCACGAGACGCCCGACGTCGTCCTGAACGCCTTCTTCTGTCTCGAGGCGAACCTGAAGAAGGTGCAGCGGTTGAAGCGCGACGTCTCGCCGTGGGTGCCGCTGATCGACATGGCCGTCGCGAGCGCCCACCCGCGCGTGGCCGAGCTGGCGCCGGAGCTGAAGACGACCTACGTCGGCGACTGAATCTTCCAGTAGAATGGGAGGAGCCTTGGCGGTGTGTGTGCGGATCGAAGGGAAAGTCCCATGAATCGAGCGCTCACGTTCTGCCTGGTGTTCTCCCTCCTCCCGGCCCTCCTGCTCGCGGACGCGGCGTTCGCAAAGGGCGGGAAGAAGCGCTCGGGGGGCTCCCGGAAGAGTTCTTCCCGCGATTCCTCGTCCCGCCGCTCGTCCTCTTCATCGAAGAAGCGATCCGACTCGTCCGCCCCGGATTCGACGGACGGCCGGCGCTCCCGGTCGTCCCGGAAGTCGTCCCGGAAGTCGTCGAGCGGATCCACGGAGCGCGGATCCGCCGTGAAGAGCCGGAAGAAGTCCGAGCGCCGTCTCCGGTCGACGGGCCCGACCCGGCGGCCCGCGGCCTCGAAGAGGAAGAAGGCGACTCCCGCCCCCGAGAAGCGGGAAGTCCGGCCGGCCCCTGCTCCACGGCGGACGCCCCGCGCCCGATCGGCCCCGACACCTCGCGCCACGCGCCGGGAGGCGCCCCGCGCCCGGCCGGCCGCGAGCACCGCACCCCCGACCGGGTCCGGATTCCGTCCGTCGACGCGACGAACGACCGGGGAGGGGGCGAGGCCACTCCGCCCCTCGCCGCCCGCGAGCGCCCAGCGGGCGCGAACCGCCCCGACCCCGACGACACGGCGCCGTCAGCCC
>JBDLIY010000753.1:0-1638 GCA_039714635.1 Planctomycetota bacterium | reverse complement strand
GGCTACCTCGACCTGCTCGAGGCGGCCCGACGCCTGGTCCGGGCACGGCTCGACCGGGCGGGGGCGACACGGGACGTAGCGGTCGCGCGGGCGGATCTGCTCGTCGCGGCCGGTTTCGATCCCGGGAAGGAGACCGACCGATGAAGACGACCGTCACGACGTTCCTGCTCGGCGCCCTGCTGGGTGCCGCCATCGCCCTCGGCGTCCGGGCCGCGATCCTCTCCGCCGACGACGGGGGGCACGCGACCCACGAAGGAGGCCAACCGGTCGCCGCCGAACACGCCGGCCACGAGTCGGGAATGGCGATGCCCGAACCCGCGGCCGAACCGGAGCCGACCGGTTTCCTGATCGACCTCGGCAACGAGAAGTGCCCGATCATGGGCGGGAAGGTGAACGGGAAGACGTACTCCGAGTGGAACGGTCTGCGGATCGGGCACTGCTGCCCGCCGTGCATCGAGGACCTGCTCGCCGCTCCGGAGAAGTCCCTGGACGACGCCGGCATCGAGTGGCGCGAGGCCGCGAAGCTGGTGGCCGCCGTGCGGGCGTCCGAGGGCGGGGAGCGGGAGGCCCTGCTCGCGAAGGCGGAGGAGAAGTACGGGATCGTCCGGATGCCGGAGGGCTCCGAGTGAAGCCCCTCGCCCTGATCGCCCTCACGGGCACCGCACTGGGTTTCCTGGTCGCGCTGCTCCTTCCCGCCTCGTGGGTCTTCACCGGAGACCTCGCGGACCGGGTGGTCCACGGCGAAGAAGCGCAGTTCGCGTGCCCGATGTTCTGCGTGGTCATGGACGAACTGCCGGACGACGGCCGCTGCCCCGTCTGCGGTATGGAACTCGACGAGGTGTCGGGGGAACCCGTGCTCAACCGCGCCGAGCAGCGCATGGCCGGCATCGAGGCGGTCCGGCTCGCCCGGGTCCGTCTCGTCGCCACCGTGCGCGTCGTCGGGGAGGTCGATTACGACGAGCGGCTCGTTTCTCGCGTGACGACGCGGATGGCGGGCTGGCTGACCGAGGTCCCCGTCGAGGCGAACTGGGTGGAGGTCGCACCGGGCGATCCCCTCGTCTCGATCTACTCGCCGGAGCTTCTCGCCGCCCAGGAGGAGGTCCTCGTCGCCCGCGACTCCGGGGACGCGACGCTCCTCGCCGCGGCCCGGCGCCGGCTCGCGCTGCTCGGGGTGGACGAGGCGGAGATCGCCGCGATCGAGAAGACCGGGGAAGCGTCGGACTCCCTCACGCTGCGCTCGCCGCGAAACGGCGTCGTCGTCACGAGGAACGCCCTGCCCGGCGCGTCGGTGAAGAAGGGCGCCGTGCTGATGACGGTCGCCGACCTCTCGCGCGTCTGGATCCAGACGCAGGTCTACGAACGCGACCTGCCGCGGGTTCGGATCGGCCAGGCCGTACGCCTGGCCGCCGTGAACCTCCGGGAGCCCCTCACCGGCCGCGTGGCGTTCATCGATCCCGCGATCGACCGCTCGACGCGGACGGCCCGCGTCCGGGTCGAGGTGGACAATCCGAAGCGGCCCGACGGCACCCGCCTCCTGCGAATCGGCCAGCGGATCGACGCCGTGATCGAGGCGCTCCTCGACGCGGCCGGCGAGGTCGTCGCCGGCGGAACCGAGCCGGAGGAGGACCCGCTCGCGCT
>JBDLIY010000752.1:0-1638 GCA_039714635.1 Planctomycetota bacterium | reverse complement strand
TGCAGCAGCGGGCAGGGAAAGAACGTGACGCCGGGAATCTCCGCGAGCTTGAGGGGCGTCTCGGGCTCCGTGAGGACCGTGACATGATCGACGCCCTCGGCCGCCCGGGCGAACGACGCCAGCACCCCTCCCCGATGCCACCAGTCGTGGTTCCCGGGGAGGACGAAGACGGGGCAGGGGGCCTGCTTCAGGATCGAGAGGGTCCGCTCGACGTCGCCGGCTCCGACGCGGTCGCCGTCGAACGTGTCGCCCAGGAGGAACAACGCTCCGGCCCCCTCGTCGCCAGCGAGTTCCACGACCCTCTCGGCCGTCTCAAAGCGGATCTCCCGGAACCTTCCCGCGGCCCGCCCCGCGGTCCCCATCCGGGCCCCGATGTGCCAGTCGGACGTCACGACGAACTTCGCCACGCTCACCTCCTCGGTCCTCACGGATCATAGCCTTTCCGGGGGACAGCCGGCGAGTCGGTCAGGTGGGGGTTCCGGGGGAATGGAAGGAATGTTCCCGTCTCGGTATCGCAACCGACGCGGCCGCGGCGGCGGCCGCGAACGCGGTCGCCAGCAGGAATGCTGCCGCGAAGCCCGTCATCAGCTCGGTCCGCTCAGCGGCCGTCAGGATCCGGCCCGGGGCCGATTCCAGCAGCGACGGGTCCGACAGGCGGGACAGGTAGACCACCTCAAGAGCCGCCACCCCCAGCGCGCCGCCGATCTGGCGGAAGAACTGCACCGCCGACGTCGCCTGGCCGCGGATCTCCACGCCCGAGCGCTCCTGCACCGCCACGAGCAGCGTCGTGAAGGAGAGCCCGAAACTCACGCCGATCACGAACAACGTGCCGACGATCGGCCACCAGGACGTTTCCGGACCGATCCGCGAAACGAAGTACGTCGCCACCGTCAACAGGCAGAACCCCGGGATCACGAGCGCGCGCAGCGGCACCCGGAGCAGCAGGCGGCCGCCGAACGTCGCCGCCAGGATCCACCCGGCCGAGATCGGGGTCAGCATCAGCCCGGACTGGATCGCCGTCCCGCCGCGCACGTTCATCACGTAGACCGGGAGAAACGCGGAGAGCGAAAGGAGGACCGCGCCCGCGAGCAGGCCGCAGGCGTTCGCCACGTTCATCAGGCGGATCCGGAAGATCCGCGGGTCGAACATGGGGTCCGGTCCGCGACGCTCCCGCAGGAGGAAGAGCGCCGCCGAGCCCGCGGCCGCGACCAGCGCGACGGCCATCCACGCGCCCTCGAGCTTCAGGCCGAGCAGCAGGAGCAGCACGGCGCCCGAAAAGAACGTCCCGCCGACGAGGTCGAGGCCGGCGCCCTCGCGCGGGTAGCCGCTCTCGCGCAGGCGGTGGAAGACGAAGTGCGCCGCCGCGAGGCCGACCGGAATGTTCAGGTAGAAGATCCAGCGCCAGCCGACGGTGGCGACGAGCGACCCGCCGATCAGCGGGCCGACGACGGCGGCCACGCCCCAGACGCCGGAGAGATAGCCCTGGATCCGGGCGCGGGCCTCCATGTCGTAGAGATCGCCCACGATCGTGAAGGCGGTCGTCATCAGCGCGCCCGCGCCGACGCCCTGGATGCCCCGGGCGACGAGGAAGAAGCCCATCGACGGGGCCGCGCCGGAGAGAGCCGAGCCGGCGAGGAA
>JBDLIY010000751.1:0-1641 GCA_039714635.1 Planctomycetota bacterium | reverse complement strand
CGAGTCTGGTCCGCGTAGACTTCGAGCCAGCGCAGCGCCGTGAGTCTGCCGAGCGCGGAGAGATCCGGAAGGGGGTTGCCATACTCGTCCCCCTCCTCGTGGCTGAGCCAGATCGAGAGGTATCGGAGCCCGGCCGGCAGGTCCGGGAATCGCTTCCAGTCGTCGAGCTCCGACAGCCACAGCCGGACCACGCATCGCTCCGGGTCGACGGCCGCGAGTTTCGCGGCGAGCCCGTCGAACGGCTTGTGGACATCCAACGAGAGGAGGTGGCGAACTTCGCCCAGGCTCATCTCGGCGAGGGGGTTGTCCACGACGTAGTCGTCGCCTTGCTTCACGAGTTGCACGGCCACCCCGACGCGACGCCAGTCGCCGGACTCCTGGAGCAGGTGGAGTTCCTCCCCCTCGGTGCGGAACCGGTACTCGCCCGGCGGGCCGAGCGCGATCCGGTATCCGCCCAGCTGAGTGACCTGCCCTTCGGCGGGCGCGGGCTCATCTTCGAAGTCGGCCGGCTCGCCATCGACGGTGATGTCCCAGGTCGTGGGCGCGGGTGTCAGGGCGGGGTCGGCCGCGGGGTCCACATCCGGCGCTTCGGAGCAGCCGAGGGCCAGCAGGAGCAGGAGCAGGACGCAGGTCCTGGAGTTCATCAGGAGCCTCAGCAGGTACGAGCCGGACGGGAGTGACGGATCGCGAACTCCACCCAGTCTACAACGGGTGGGAGAAGCCGTCCGCGGCGGATCTGACCGGTGAGAAACGGGCCCAAATCGGGCTCGCACGGATTGAAGTCGCTACGAAAGCCACCGTGCGTCGCACCGCGCGTATACCGCGCGTACACCGCGCGTCGTGCCGCGCGTCAAGCCAGTCCGGCCTGGCTCCGGCCGGGAATCAGTCCATCGCTCTCCAGTGGTCGAAGGGGATTGTCCGGGAGCATGACTGGACCACGCGTCAACCCGCTTGATACACCAGTCGTCACTCCAGGGCGGAGCTAGCGACTGTCCGGTTCGAAGAGAGCGAGGAAGTCGTCTTTTCGCGCGTAGCGCTGGCGGCCGAACTTCGTGCAGGGGATCGACCCATCCGTCATCTTCCCGCGGGCCGTCCGCAGTGAGATGCCAAGCGCCGCCGCCACGTGGACCGAGGTCAGGAGGTCCGGCAGCGGACCAGACCACGGCGGAACCGCCTCCTCGTCGTCAGAACGGGCGAGCAGGCGACGGAGTCGGCGCAGGGAACGGAGTGTCGCGCGGGACTCGCCAGCCTCCACCGCCCCACCGTAGGCCCGCTCGAGAAACTCTCGGACAAGATCGAGATCGCCTTCGTCGTCGAAGGCCTCCCCCAGCACCTCGAAGTACGCCCGCTCCCAATCCGACGCCGGACAGACCGCGACGAGTGACTCCGCCAGATCCAGGTCCTCGCCATCGCGCGAGCCCACCAGCAGGCACTCCGCGATCGCCAGGCAGGCCGTTTTCTGGAAACTCACGGCCTCGGGATGAGTGAATCGACCACGCGGATCCAATTCAAGGACCCGCAGGTCGCGGATCAGGTCCGCCAGGGCAAGGAGCCCTTCAGGGGACGGCTGGGAGCGGACCTCCTCGATTCTCGCGTAGAGTTGCTTCCAAGGCTGCACCTCCAGGTCGAGGAGTTCCCCCG
>JBDLIY010000750.1:0-1644 GCA_039714635.1 Planctomycetota bacterium | reverse complement strand
GACGCCGGACTCACGGCGGATCTGCTTCCCCGGGAGCGCTGCGCCGTGATCCTGGGCAACGCCATCGGCGGCGACCTGCGGGAGAGCACCGCGGCCCGGTCGTCGTCGTATTCGCGGAGATTCAGATGTGCGTGGGAGTCGAAGAGGCGCATGGGGCGCGTACTGTAGCAGTCGCGTTCGAGCCGCTTGAAAATGATTTCCTCATCGCCGGGCGTTACGATGCCCGGTCTGAACGCCGAGGGCGAACCGCGGTTCGATCCTCCGAGGAGAACACCGATGCTGGACCTGAAGATGCTCCGCGCCGACCCGGAGACCGTCCGGAAGGGAATCGCCGCCAAGGGCGAGACCGCCGACCTCGACCGCTGGCTCGAGATGGACGAGGAACGCCGGGCCGCGCTCCTCGAGTGGGAGAACGGCCGGGCGGAGCTGAATCGCGCGGGGCCGTTGATCGCCGCGGCGAAGAAGGAGGGCCGGGACGCCTCCGAGGCGATCGCGAACATGAAGGCGGTCAAGGCCCGCGGCCAGGAGCTGAAGGCGCGGATCGATACGCTCGACGGGGAGATGGAGGCCATCCTCATCCGCGTCCCGAACCTCCCCGCGGCCGACGTCCCGGTCGGCCCGGACGAGACGGGCAACGTGGAAGTCGACCTCTGGGGAGAGAAGCGCGAGCTCGACTTCGAGCCGAAGGCCCACTGGGACCTCGGGAAGGACCTCGACATCCTCGACCTCGAGGCGGGCGGGAAGGTCGGCGGCTCCGGCTTCCCGATCCTCAAGGGCGCGGGCGCGCGGCTCGAGCGCGCGCTGATCCAGTTCATGCTGGACCTCCATACGGAGGAGCACGGCTACCGGGAGGTCTCCGCGCCGTACCTCGCGCGGCCGGAGACGATGGTCACCTGCGGTCAGATCCCGAAGCTCGAGGAGGACATGTACCGCTGCCGGGACGACGAGCTGTACCTCATCCCCACGGCCGAGGTGCCGCTGACGAACCTGCACCGGGACGAGATCCTCGACGGGGCGCGCCTGCCGCTGCGCTACGTCGGCCACACGCCGTGCTTCCGCCGCGAGGCCGGCGCGGCCGGGCGCGACACGCGCGGCCTGATCCGCGTCCACCAGTTCCACAAGGTGGAGCTGGTGACGTTCGCGGAGGAGGGGAAGTCCGACGAGGAGCTCAACAAGCTGCGGGGCCACGCGGAGGAGGTGCTGCGCCGGCTCGGCCTGCACTACCGGACATTGCTCCTCTGCACGGGGGACATGTCCTTCGCCGGGCGGCGGACGTACGACCTGGAGGTCTGGGCGCCGGGCGTGGGCAAGTACCTGGAGGTCTCTTCCTGCACGGTTTTCGGCGACTTCCAGGCGCGCCGCGCCAACACGCGCTACCGGGACGGGGACGGCAAGCTGCGCATCGCGCACACGATGAACGGCTCCGGACTCGCCCTGCCGCGGACGGTGATCGCTATCATGGAGACGTACCAGCGCGCGGACGGCACGATCGACGTCCCCGAGGCGCTCGTCCCCTACATGGGCGGACGGACGCGGATCGGGGGCGGGGAGGAGTCGGAATGAGCGGCGAGGCGCAGCGCGGGGGCGGAACGGGGTTCCTGGTCCTGGTCATCCTGATCGTCGTGGTGGGCGGCGGGGTCTTCC
>JBDLIY010000749.1:0-1654 GCA_039714635.1 Planctomycetota bacterium | reverse complement strand
CTCCTCACCGAGCCGGGGAAACCGCGCGCGGAGTGCAGGCGCTCGTCGTAGCCGGTCAGGTTCGCGTTCAGCGCCTGGAGGGTCAGCGAGGCCGCCGCCTCCGACGCCGCGAGGAAGCTCTCCGTGTCCTCCACCGCGATGCTGCCCATCCCCGCGATCACGTTCGAGCCGTTGATGGAGGAGAGGCCGTCGCGGGCCTCGAAGACGATCGGCTCGAGCCCGGCCTTCGCCAGCGCCTCCGAGGCAGGGAGGCGTTCGCCCTCGTAGAACGCCTCGCCCTCACCGATGAGGACCAGCGCGATCTGGGACATCGGGGAGAGGTCGCCGCACGCGCCGACGGAGCCGCGGGAGCAGACGACGGGCGTGACGCCGGCGTTCAGGAGCGCCACCATTGTTTGCGGGATGAGGGGGCGGCAGCCGGAGTGGCCCTTCACGAGGACGTTCGTGCGCGAGGTCATCGCGGCGCGGACCGCCTCCTCGGGGAGCGGCTCGCCGTAGCCGGCGGCGTGGCTGTAGACGAGGTACCGCTGGAAGTCCCGGATCTGCCCGGGGTCGAGCACGACGTTGCAGAGTTCGCCGATGCCGGTGTTGATCCCGTACATCACGGTCCCGTCCTCGATCTTCGTGTCGAGGAAGGACCGGCAGTGGGCGACGCGCTCGAGGGCCTCGGGGGCGAGCGCCACCTCCTCGCGATGGCGCGCGACGCGCAGGACGGACTCCGTGGTCAGGCTCGAACCGTTGAGCAGTACCGTCATTCAGGCCTCCGTGCATTCGGGAAGGCGGGATTCTCGCGCAACCCGCCGGGTCACCGCGAAAGGAAAGCGCGCGCGGGCCGAATCGGCTACAACCTCTGGCATGGCACCCCGCAGAGAGACCTTCTTCGCCAGTTGTCCGCCCGGCTACGAGCGCGTCCTCCTCGCGGAATGCCGGGCGCTCAAACTCGTCAAGCCGGAGGCGCAGTACGGCGGTGTCCGTTTCTTCGGCACGAGGGAACACGCGATCCGGGCGAACCTCTGGCTGCGCACCGCGAGCCGCGTCCTGCTGCACCTCGCGCGATTCCCGGCGAAGACGAAGGACGAGCTTTACGACGGCGTGCGGAACGTCAAGTGGGGGAGGTTCGTCGATCCCGACGGCACCCTCGCCGTCAGTGCGCGCGGGAAGAACGAAGGTCTCGCGAACTCCCACTTCGTCGAGCGCCGGGTCAAGGACGCCATCGTCGACCAGTTCCGCGACGAGACCGGGAAGCGGCCGTCCGTGGATCTCGAGGATCCGCAGCTCATCGTGAACTGCCGCGTCTCCGGCGACCGCGCGACGGTCCTCGCCGACATGTCGGGTCTGCCCCTCTTCAAGCGCGGCTGGCGTGTCGCGCCGGGCTCGGCTCCGCTGAAGGAGACGCTGGCGGCGTTCATCGTTCTCTCGGCGGACTGGGACCGTCGCTCGCCGCTGCTCGACCCCTTCTGCGGCTCGGGCACGATCCTCGTGGAGGCCGGCCTGATCGCCGGCAACGTCGCGCCGGGCCTGTTCCGCGAGCGGTTCGGCTTCGAGCGCTGGCCGGATCATCGGGCGGGGCCGGTCGCGAAGCTCCGGGAGGAGGCGCGCGCCGCGGCGACGCCTCCGAAGAAGCTCGTCCTGCGGGGTTCGGATCGCGACGGCC
>JBDLIY010000748.1:0-1658 GCA_039714635.1 Planctomycetota bacterium | reverse complement strand
CCGTCCCAGCCGTTCGGCGGGTCGAACGCGGTGATCGCGGGCTCCAGCGGGGAGAGCTCGATGCGACGCCTCAGGGGCCGCGGGTACCGGCATTTGACCGTGACGTCGAGTTCCGTGGCGGCGGACGCGCTGCCGATCCGGAGGACGTAGTCGCCAGGCCCGCGGCCCAGTGTGAGAGTTCCCTTCACGGTGGTCTTCTTCCGGGTGAGCAGCGCGAGCGCGTCCGGGAGGTCCTCGCCGTCGGGGGTGAGGAACGCGATCGGCTCGAACCCTCCCTCGCCCCGCTCCCGGATCTTCACCTTGACGACGAGGCCGGGAAGCGAGGGGATCGCGAAGTCGATCGTCTCTCCCGCCCCGAGAGGCTCGCGCCGGGCCGAGAGCTTCTTCGGCCAGGCCGCTTTCGTCTTGAGAACGTAGCCGCCGGTCGTGCCGTCACCGCCGGCGACGGACAGGCCGTACCGTCCCGAGACCGGGAGCGGCAGCTTCCGCAGGACGACCCTGCCCTTCTTCACGCGGACGAAGCCGTCCGTGGAGATCTCCGAGCCGTCGGGGGCGTAGAGACGCAGCGAGGGGAGGAGTTCGCTGCCCTTCGCCGGCGCGAGAGTGACGGAGAGCTTTCCGCCGGCGACGCCGTCGAACTCGAAGCGGTCCTCGTCGCCCGCCGGGTCGATCCCCGACGTGACCTGGTCACCCGCCTCGATCGGCACGCCGGGAAACGACATCCCGAGGGCCGGGGCGGCCAGGAACAGGAGAACGGCGAGAACGGCGGGGGCGGCGGGAAGGCGCCGGCATCGACGGGACGCGGGGCTCATGGCAATCTCCTCCACCGGGTGCCAAGCCCCGAAGCGGACCCGGGAGATCCAGTTTACCCCCGAATGTCGGTGGCGTATGCTCGGCGGCCATGTCGACCCGAACCGAACTTCGTCCGCCCTTCTTCCGCTCGCCCCTCGGGCGGATCTTCGCCGGCGTCCTGGCCGGCCTGCTTCTCCTCGTGGCCGGATGCCCGACCTCGACGTTCCACTACACGCCGCTCGACCGGCCGGAGCGCATCGAGCCGAAGGGGGACTACGTCCACGCGGGCACCGGGATCGTCTTCCCGTGGTCGCTGGAGGGATTCGTCCGCTCGGACATGAGGAAGTACGACGTCGACGGCCACGAGATCGAGGTCCACTACAAGTGCTTCCGGCCGAAGGAAGGTGCGGTCGCAGGGGCTCCGTTCGCGGTCGTCAGTGTCTACGTCTACCCGGCCTGGGGGGACGACGAGGCGCACGCCGACGAGGTCGATCAGAGCATCCGCGACGGTCACGAGGACGTGACCTGTCTCCAGAAGGGCCGGAACGCGGTGAGCCTCGGTGGGCGTGAGTACACGGGAATCACGATGCGGCACGAGTACCGGGACCGGTCGTTCCTCGGTCACGTGGACCGCAGCAGCCGCACGATCCTCGTCCGTCTCGAAGAACGCCGCTACCCGGACTGGTTCGTGAAGTATCGGATGTCCTGGCCGCGCGACCGGACGGAAGAGGTCGAACCGCTGGTGGAGAAGTTCCTGGCGGCGTTTTCGATCCCGTAGGGCCGGCTCAGTCCGTCGCGGGGGCCGACCCGAAGTCGAACGCCCCGTCCCACCGCCGGTCGAGCTCGCGGAGAGCCTCCTCGAGAGG
>JBDLIY010000747.1:0-1675 GCA_039714635.1 Planctomycetota bacterium | reverse complement strand
TGAAGCTGTCGACGACCATGCCGGGGCTCGCGCTGTAGCTGAACCTGATCGCACACGACTTCGGGCCGCTCCCGGGGTCGCAGCCCGGCACGACGGTCGCCGTGTTGTCCGTCGACCAGACGAGGAAGCAGAGGTCCTTCTCGATCGGCGTCGCGCCGACCGTGACCTGGGGCATCTCCGCCAGGCCGGTGAGACGCCCGTTCTCGTCCGTAAGGCAGAGCGCTCGGGAGACCGGCCCGCTCGGCGACAACGTCCGGGCGAGTTCGAATCCGACCATCGCCCAGTCATCTCCCGGCGCGGCCAGAACATCGGCGAGCACCGCGAACGCAGCGGGGCCGTAGATGTCGTCGGCGTTCGCGACGGCGAACGCCCCGGAGACGAGGTGCCGCGCCATGAGCAGGGCGTGGCCGGTCCCCCCCGGCCCGACCTGGTGCGCGTACTCGATCGCCATGGCGCGGGCGGCGCCGTCGTCGAGCCGCTCGCGGAACCGGGCCTCCATCTCCGGCCGGACGACGATCACCGCCCGGTCGAACCCCGCGCGGCGCGCATCGTAGAGGTCGTACTCGAGGAGCAGTTCGCCCCCGGGCCCGAAGCCCTTGAGCTGCTTGTCCCCGCCGAACCGCCGCCCGTGGCCGGCCGCAAGGAGGACGAGCGAAAGGGACTCGGTCATTTCGGCTCCCCGAACTCGATCGAGATCCCGCCGTGGGAGTGAGACAGAGCACTCATCTCACCCTCGAGCGTCCGCCAGAGGTTGCGGTCCGGATCCCCCACCCGCAGGTCGTACGCCCGCCCCGGCACCAGGCCGGACGCCTCGAACCACGGATTCTCCGAACGGGCCGTGTAGACGATCTCCCCCGTCTCTGAATCGATCACCTGGAACACCGGCTCGTCGAGGTCGGTGATCACCCGGCAGAGCTTCCCTTCGGGACGCCCGGTGACGACGTCCCTCGGATGGAAGCGGGCCGGCCAGCCCGGATACTGCCGGTCCGCCGTCGCCGGGATCGCCACGGAGCGCGGCCAGCACTCGACGAGGACACGTCGGCCCATCCGCCGAAAGCGGACGATTCCGTATCCCGGCGCGTGGTCGTGGAGCCGGGCGGGCTCGAGCTCCGTCACCATCGGATTCGACACGGCCCTCACCGTCATCCGGTTGCCGAATCCGTCGAAGTAGCGACCCGTGTACTTCGGGAAGTCCCGGAGGTGACCCTCCCCCGGCGTCGGCGGGAACCAGCGGCGAGGCCAGGCGTTCGCGACGGACGGCACGCAGAAGCCGAGTCCGGCGTCCTCCCAGTCGTCCACGCCGTACTGGATCAGGCTGCCGAGATGCTGGTCGCCGGCGATGTGGAGCGCGAAGCACTTCCGCAAGGCGCGCAGCGCGCGGTTCCGTCCACTCTGCGGCCAGCCGTTGCTGTCGCAGTCCGCGGCGAGATGGTGACCCTCCGGGTAGGTGCCCGCGGCCTCCGGCGGCAGCCCGCCGATGACGCCGTCGTTCGTCGCGTCGCCGGGCAGAGTGGCCACGTTCGCGAAGATCGTCTGGGAGAGCGCGACCTTCATCCACGTGTCGTTCGACCAGTCCGCGGCCCAGGCCTCGAGGAAGGCAAGCTGCCGCTCGCCGAGGAGGACGGCCCCGGGGGCGTCGCCCTCCTTCGCCATGTCGAAGCCCGGCTTCCGCGCC
>JBDLIY010000746.1:0-1675 GCA_039714635.1 Planctomycetota bacterium | reverse complement strand
GGGAGTTCATCTTCGAGCCGAACCCGGAGCTGATCCTCGGTCAGCTGCTCCCGACGTACATCCAGAACATGGTGTACCGCGTGCTGGCGGAGGCGGTCGCCGCCGAGCTGATCGCCCGGCGGACGGCGATGAAGATCGCCACCGACAACGCGGAAGAGATGGTGAAGACCCTGACGCTCAAGGCGAACAAGGCGCGTCAGGCCCAGATCACGCAGGAACTGTCCGAGATCCTCGGCGGTTCCGAAGCCTTGAAGTAGCCGGCTGGTCCCGGCACGGAGAGTACGAGAAATGGCACAGGAATCCTGGGGTAAGGTCGTCCAGGTCATCGGGCCCGTCATCGACGTCGAGTACGAAGAGCACGGGCTCCCCGAGATCTACAACGCCCTCGAGATCGATGAGCAGATCGGCGATCTGCACATCAAGCTGACCGCGGAGGTCGCCCAGCACCTCGGCCGCAACCAGGTCCGGGCCATCTCCATGGCCACGACGGACGGCGTGGTTCGCGGCACGAAGGTGAAGAACACGGGCGCGCCGATCAGCGTGCCGGTGGGCATGAACACGCTGGGACGCGTGTTCAACCTCCTCGGCGAGCCGGTCGACCATGGTCCGGAGTTCGAGGTCAAGGAGCGGCGCGCCATCCACCAGGAGCCGCCCGAGTTCAAGGACCTGTCGGTCAAGACCGAGATCTTCGAGACGGGGATCAAGGTCGTCGACCTCCTCGCGCCCTACGCCAAGGGCGGGAAGACGGGCCTGTTCGGCGGCGCGGGCGTCGGCAAGACCGTCGTCATCATGGAGCTCATCAACAACATCGCCACCGAGCACAGCGGCTACTCCGTGTTCTGCGGCGTGGGTGAGCGCACCCGTGAGGGCAACGACCTCTGGCTCGAGATGAAGGAGTCCGGGGTCATCGACAAGACGGTGCTCTGCTACGGCCAGATGCAGGAGCCGCCGGGCGCGCGCCTTCGCGTGGCTCTCTCCGGCCTGACGATGGCGGAGTGGTTCCGGGACCAGACCGGAACGGACGTCCTCCTCTTCATCGACAACATCTTCCGGTTCTCCCAGGCGGGTTCCGAGGTGTCCGCGCTTCTCGGCCGGATGCCGTCCGCCGTGGGTTACCAGCCGACGCTGTCGACGGAGATGGGCGAGCTGCAGGAGCGGATCACCTCGACGGACCACGGTTCGGTCACCTCGGTGCAGGCTATCTACGTGCCGGCGGACGACCTGACCGACCCGGCGCCGGCGAACGCCTTCGCGCACCTCGACTCCAAGACCGTGCTGTCGCGGCAGATCGCCGAGCTGGGCATCTACCCGGCCATCGACCCGCTCGACTCCACGTCGCGTGTCCTCGACCCGGACTACGTCGGCGAGCACCACTACCAGGTGGCCCGTGACACCCAGCAGGTCCTGCAGCGCTACAAGAACCTGCAGGACATCATCGCCATCCTCGGAATGGACGAGCTCTCTGAGGAGGACAAGCTGATCGTCAACCGGGCCCGGAAGATCCAGAAGTTCCTCAGCCAGCCGTTCTTCGTCGCCGAGCAGTTCACGGGGACGCCCGGCCGCTACGTCAAGCTCGAGGACACGATCGCGAGTTTCCGCGCGGTCGTCGACGGCGAGTACGACCACCTGCCGGAGCAGGCCTTCTACATGGTCGGCGGGATCGAGGAAGCCGTCG
>JBDLIY010000745.1:0-1677 GCA_039714635.1 Planctomycetota bacterium | reverse complement strand
GGCTCTCTTCCTGCCCATGCCCATCGTCGGACACTGGCTCAAGCGTAGTTGGGGACGGTATTTCGAGCTCAGGAAGCTGGGGAAGATACCGCGGATCCCCGGAATGTGAGCCGTCGCAGGCCCGCGCCGACCGAGCAGACGCAGCAAAGGATGAAGACGAAGCGGGCGGGGGCATGACTCTCCACGGTAGGCCGGAGGCGCGTCCGGGCGGGGAGTGATGTCGGACCTGAAACGCCCCTACCCGGACGAGCCGAGACCCCCGGTAGCGCGGTCAGTATGCGGCGTGAGCGCCGAAGCATCAGCTTGTACGCGCAAGTCAGTCACATGAAGGGGCGGGGTCGGGGAGATCGCGCGTTCGCCGCTTCGGACGCACTTCGCTGATGCCAATCGCCCTGACAGCCGCGGGGATCTTCTGGCGATGATCTCCTCGGGGCGATAGCGCTTCTGCGGCGTGATCTGCCTCCTTCATCGGTCCAGAAACCATGACCTGCGGGTGGACCGATTTCAGGGGTGCAGGTCATCACGCGCTTGCTCGTCTTGTCGTGTAGCTGCCTCCAGAAGTAGGGTTTGCAGGTGCAGGTCCTCCGACGGCGCCGGCTTGGCTTGCAGTGCGCCGAGTGAGAGTTTCGGTGTTTTCCAAGAGAGAACCTCGAAGACGGCGTCCCGACCGGTGAGCGTTTTCCAGGAGAGAACCTCGAAGACGGCGTCCCGACCGGTGAGCGTCCCGACCTTCGCCTCGCACAGGGCGCCTTCGACGAAGGCGAGCTCCCCGATCGCTTCATCTGTGGTGAGGGTAACGAGGCACGTGCTGCGTTCGAGGGCGAGGAGCTGAAAGAAGCCGGCCTGCGAAATGACATCCAACAGCGCCCCGGCAGCGGGACTGGCGAGCACGCTCTCCACTTCTCTTCGCAAGTCGGCGATCTCCAGGGGCTTGGAGAGGAAGCGGAGAGATCCCAGTCCTTGTGCCGTCCGCTCCATGTCGGGGGTACCGAAGCCAGTCATCACAATGGACGGCACTCCCGGATGATGCTGGATCAGATGTGCGAGGAGGTCGAAACCCGTCTTCCCTGGCATCTGCACGTCGGTGACGACGAGGTCGACGGTACGCTTGTCGAGGATTGCCGTCGCGGCATCGACGCTGAGCGCTGTCAGAACCTCGAGGCCGGCCCCACTCAGTGTCAATCCGTCATACAGCGTATCCAGCAGCTCCTGGTTGTCGTCGACGAGCAGGACGGTAGGGTTCATCGTGGGGCCTCCGCGACAGGTCCCGTGCCTGGGGAGACCGGACTCCGGTCGTCTGCCCGAGCCAGGAGAAGCCGCACTGTGGTGCCGTTCTCCTCGAGGCTTTCCACTTCAACGTCTCCGCGTTGGCGCAGCATCATCTGGCGCACTATTGCCAAGCCGAGACCGGTGCCACTGGGCTTGGTGGTGAACAACGGTGTGAAGATGTGGGGCAGCACGTCTCTGGGGATGCCTGGCCCGTTATCGCTCACCTCCACTACCACGTACTTGGGGCCAGGCAAGACCGATATCCGGACTCGACCACCCGCCGACTCTGCGATCGCCTCCGCAGCGTTGGCGATCAGGTTGTTCAGCACCTGCCGAAAAGCCTGCGCATCAGCCAGCACCAGGGACTGCACTGGAGGGGGTTCGACGACAAGCTCCACCCCTGTGCGG
>JBDLIY010000744.1:0-1686 GCA_039714635.1 Planctomycetota bacterium | reverse complement strand
CAGCCTGCGCCTCCGCGAGGCGCACCCGGTGCCGGCGGAACGACGACCGGTCAGAAGCAGGCCGTCGCGGGCGGCCGCTTCATGCCGGGAAACCCGTTTCGCCGACGGCCTACGGCGCCTTCTTCACACACCGAAATCCCGTGTCCGCCGCCTTCCGGGCCCGGTCCACCGGCCAGCGGGACCACGTGCGCGCGTACTCCCGATGGAAATCACTCGACCAGTGGCCGCCCTTCATCACGGGGCCGGCCGTCGCGCCCGCCGGGTCCGTCCGGTCCAGGGTGAGTTCCATCACGTTGCCGCCCATGTCGAAGACGCCGTCCGGCGACCGGTCGAGCGAATGGCTGCCCACCGGCTTCGTTCCGTCCTTGCCGAAGTTCCCCTTCCCGTCATCCCACTCGGCGCCCCAGGGAAAGTCCCGGCCCTCCGTGCCCCGCGCCGCGCGCTCCCACTCGATCTCCGTGGGGACGCGCGTTCCGGCCCACGCCGCGAAGGCCAGCGCGTCGTCGAGCGTCACGTTGACCACCGGGTGGTTCTCCTTCCCGGCCGGAGGTCGGCCGTCCTTGAAGTGCGACGGCGCCGGATGCCCGGTGGCCTTGACGAAGCGCTGGTACGCGGCGTTCGTCACCTCGTGGACGTCGACGTAGAAGGCGGGCAGGAAGGTTCGCTCCCGACCCTTGCCGAACGGGAACGTCCCCTCCGGGATCAGGACCATGCCCTTCGGAGTGAGGGCTCTCCGGGCCTCCGTGAGGAGCGCGCGGATCTCTTCCCCGTCCCGGATCCGGCGCGCGATGTGGATCGCGAGGACCGCCGCCTCCGCCTCGCCGTTCTTCAGGTGCTTTCTGGCCGCGGCGATCGCCTCGGTCCACTCGTCGCTGAGCCCGATCTCCGAGTCGATGTACTCGAGGGCGGCCCGGATCTCCTCCCCGGCTTCGTGCTCCGGATACGCCTCCAGGAACTCCCGCGCCGCGGCCGCCGCCTCCCGCAACGCCGCCAGCCGCGCCTCCTCCGTCTCCGCCGTCCGGTCCCGCTCCAGGAGCCTCGTCAACGCGGCGTACGCCTCGTCCCGGCGCTGGAGCCGCTCGCTCTCCCGGATGACCGCCGCGATCCTCTCGAGTTTCGGCGTCTCGCCGAGCACCTCCCGCGCCGCCCGCCACGCGGCCCATGCTTCTGCGGGTTTCCGGGCGACGGCGAGGGCCTGCGCCCGATCGGCGTTCTTCTCCGCCTCCGTCTGTCGCTCCTCCGCCGCGACCGTCCGGGCCGCTTCCCGGTGCCCTTCCAGCACCTCCTGCTCGCTCGGCCCGCAGGACGTCGCCAGGAGGACGACCAGCAGGGAAGGGACGATCGTTTTCATCGCTCGGGTCTCCTCCTCGGCAGGAGCCGCCAGGTTCCGTTCCGCGGGTCCCGGCGCACGTCGACCGGGAGTCGGTCCTTCTTCAGTCCGAGGGCCTCGGCCAGGGCGGGACACCGCACCACCACCCGGGCCGAGTCCTTCCAGTAGACGGACTCGCTCGTGACGATCTCGTACTCCACCTTCCTTCCGCCGAGGCGCGCCTCGATCCTCTCGAGGAGCCGGGCGCGATCCTCCGGCGTCAGCCGGCCGCCGCCCGGGCGTCGCCGGACGAGTTCGGAGAGGTTTGTCTCCAGGTCGTCGAAGAACTCCGCGACCTTCGGGTTCACCTCCTTCTT
>JBDLIY010000743.1:0-1711 GCA_039714635.1 Planctomycetota bacterium | reverse complement strand
GAGGCCGTGGACGCGCTCGACCTGTCCGGTCGCGTGACGATGGCCTCGATGGCCACGGAGATGGGCGGGATCATCGCACTCTTCACGCCGAACGAAGAGGTGCTCTCGCAGTTCGAAGGAGGCGTCGAGGCGATCGTCGCGGACGCCGACGCGCACTACGAACAGGAGTTCGTCGTCGACGTGGACGGCGCCGGCCCGATGCTCTCGCGTCCGGGCCATCCCGAGGACGTGGTGCCGGTCGCCGACCTCCTCGGCACCCGGATCGACTCCGCGTTCATCGGCTCCTGCACGAACGGCCGCTACGCCGACCTGGAAGCGGCGGCGCAGATTCTCAAGGGCCGGACGGTGGCGCCGGGCGTCGTGTTGAAGGTCGTCCCTTCGACGGACGACGTGTGGAAGCGCTGCCTGGAAAAGGGCCTCATCGACGTTTTCAAGAAGGCCGGCGCGCTCATCGGAAACGCGGGCTGCGCGGGCTGCGCCGCGGGGCAGATCGGCCAGAACGGCCCCGGCGAGGTGACGATCAGCACGGGCAACCGCAACTTCGCCGGCAAGCAGGGCAAGGGAGAGGTCTACCTGGCCTCGCCCGCGCTCGTCGCGGCCTCCGCGGTGGCCGGAGTGATCGCGGTGCCCGAGGACATCCCGGCGCCGACGCCCCGCCCGGCACCCGAACCGACGACGACCGCCGCGCCCGCCTCCGACGCCGACGCCGGCCCGACGACCGTCCGCGGCCGGGTCTGGGTGATCGACCGGGAGAACATCGACACCGACATGATCTTCCACAACCGCTACCTGGCGATCACCGAGGTGGCGGAGATGGGGCAGTACGCCTTCGACAACCTCGAGGGCCGGGAGGATTTCGCGACGAAGGTGAGGCCCGGCGACATCGTGATCACCGGCGGCAACTTCGGTTGCGGCTCCTCCCGCCAGCAGGCGGTGGACTGTTTCGCGAGCCTCGGCGTGTCGCTGCTCGTGGCGAAGTCGTTCGGCGCGATCTACGAGCGCAACGCGATCAACTCCGGCTTCCCGATCCTCGCCGCGGACCTGACGCGGGCCGGGCTCTCGGACGGAGACGAGATCGAGGTGGACCTCGAAACCGGCCGCGTGACGCTGCCCGGCGGAGAGACGCTCGAAGTCGCCCCGTTCTCCGACGTGCAACTCGAAATCTATCGACGAGGCGGACTCCTGAGGTGAACCCATGGGAATGACGTTCGCGGAGAAGGCCCTGGCCCGGAAGGCGGGCCGGGAGTCGGCGAAGGCCGGGGAGATCCTGTTCCTGTCGCCCGACCACCTGCTCACCCACGACAACACCGCCGCCATCATCGGAAAGATCGGCGACGACCTGGCGGCCCACGGCGTCTGCAGGGCGGACCTGCCGGTGATCGTGATCGACCACGTTGCCCCGGCGGCCAGCGAGAAGACCGCCACGAACCACGTGAAAATCCGCGAGTTCGTGAGCGCCCACGGGCTGACGCACTTCTACGACGTCGGCGACGGAATCTGCCACCAGGTCGTGCTGGAGAAGGGCATCGCCAGGCCGGGCATGGTCATCGTCGGCAGCGACTCGCACACCTGCTCCTACGGCGCGGTCGGCTGCTTCTCCACCGGCGTGGACCGGACGGAGGCGGCGGCGCTGCTGCTGCGCGGCGTGACCTGGCTGAAGGTCCCGGAGACGATCCGCGTGAACCTGACCGGGAAGCTCGCCCGCGGCGTC
>JBDLIY010000742.1:0-1715 GCA_039714635.1 Planctomycetota bacterium | reverse complement strand
TGCGTCGCTCGTTGTCGCCAACCCGCACGGGGGTTGACTCCTCCTCGTTCCTGGCCGGCTCGGGCGCATCGGCTCTCTCGGTGCAACTGGCGCACTTATTTCCAGACAGGCCCTAACGCTTCTTCGGCAGTTCCACCCAGAGCCGGTCGAACTCCGTCGCGAACGGCGCCACCAGGCGCGGATCGGAGGTGATGAGGACGTTCTCCTGGTTCACCTCGGACGCCGACCGGGTCCAGTTGAAGCTGCCGGACAGCAGCGCGACCTTGTCGATCACGGCGAACTTGTGGTGCATGTGGCTCGTCGCGTGATCGGTGACGACGGGGATGCCGAGCTTCTTGAACTTCGGGATGTCCGTCCCGAGGTCGAGGGCCTTCTCGTCGTCGGTGATGATCCGGATCGAAACGCCGCGCCGGTGGGCGGCCTCGATCGCCCGCGCGATGCGGTCGTCCGTGATCGTGAAGACGCAGATGTCGCACGTCTTCTGCGCGCTGGCCAGGAAGCCGGTCACCCGCTTCAGGCACTCGCGGCCGGGCGTGAACGCGGCGTCCGCGATCGTCTCGCCCTGGTCGCCGCGCCGCATCCCGTCGAGGACCTTCACCGCCTCCTCCGCCCAGCCGAGGATGTCGCGGGTCGTCTGGTCCTTCGCCTCGTCCCGCGCGACGTCGAAGAGGATGGCCCGGACGACGTTGAGGTCCTTGCGGCTCGCGTGCAGCTCCTCGAGGCGGGCGCGGAGCGCCTGCTTTTCTCCCCGCGACATGCGGTGGTCGTCGAGGGTGGCGCGGAGGATCTTCGAGATCTCGATCCGGTCCATGGACGGCTCTCCTTGCTGGTCCTGCCAGAGGCGAGGGGAGAGCTTACTCCGGTCGGGGGGCAGCACGAAGAGGTGCGTCGCGTTGATGGCTCCGGTCGCCAAACCGGCCGTTGGATCCGCACTCGCCCGGCCGATGGCCGGCGAAAGCCCCGGGTGCGTCCGAACCGCCACCCGGCGATCGACGGCGAGGCGGCGGCCCGGCTCGGCCTACGCCTTCCGACGGAACGGCATCACCGGTTTCCCCGAGCCCACGTAGATCACGCGCGTCCGCGTGATCAGGTCCGAGTGCGTGCGGCGGCGGAACAGGAAGAAGCAGAGGAACGCCGCCGCGATCGCCGCGAGCTGGAGGAGACCGGTCAGCATGACGACCTCCGGTACGTGCGGCGGGATCAGCATCGCGATCACGATCGGGTAGCGGAGCAGGAACCGTAACAGCAGCGGGCCCGTTCCCGCCTTCAGGCCGTCGTGGCGGACGACGCGGAGGTTGAACGCATACTTGGCCGGAGTGAAGCCCTTCCACGCTTCGAGACCGAACTGCGCCGCCACGAGGAAGAGACCGGCCATGAACTCCGGCAACCAGTTCAACGAAGCCAGGCTCGTTGCCGACCCGGCGAACCGGATGATCACGCCCGGCACCCCCATCGCGAACAGCATGAAGATGAAGTCCACCGCCGCCGCCGAGGCGCGGATGGCGATCGGGGCGGGCTCGATCGGCCGGGGCCGCGCCGCCTCGAGGAGTTCGATGACTTCACCCATGCCCCCCGGCCGGGCGTCCGCCTTCTTCGCGCACATCTTCTCCAGCGCCGCCTGCACGACGGGGGAGAGGTCCGGGTCCACCTCGAGGAGCGACGGGAGCGGGCAGTTCATCTGCTCGTCGAGGAGCTTGCCGATCGAGTCGCTGTCG
>JBDLIY010000741.1:0-1723 GCA_039714635.1 Planctomycetota bacterium | reverse complement strand
TCCGGCTGATCGCGGGCGACCTCGAACCGGCGGAGGGTGTCGTCCGCCGCCCCGGCGACGCGATCTACTGCGCCCAGCGGACGGACGATCCGCCGGACGGCTTCGCGGCGTTCCTCGACTCCGCCGAGCGCGCGGCCCACGCCCTGCGCGGCCGCCTGGACGTCCCGGACGACGCCTTCGACCGGTGGGAGACCCTGAGCCACGGCGAGCGGAAGCGGGCGCAGATCGCGGCGGCGCTGTGGCGGACGCCCGCCGTGCTGCTTCTCGACGAGCCGACGAACCACGTCGACGCGGACGGCCGGCGTCTGCTGATGACCGCGCTGGGCCGCTTCCGCGGCGTCGGCCTGCTCGTCAGCCACGACCGCGAGCTGATGGAGGCCCTCTGCGACCACACGCTCTTCGTGGAGAGCCGGGGCGTGGACCTCCGGGCCGGGGCCTACGGCGCCGCGCGGGACCAGCGCGAACACGAGGCGGAGGAGACCCGCCGTCGCCTGGCGAAGGAGCGCCGCGAGTTGAAGCGGCTCGACGCGGAGGCGGACCGTCGGAAGCGCCACGCCGAGTCGGTGGAGCGTGGCCTCTCCAAGAGCAAGGTCGGTCGGCGGGACAGCTCCGCGCGGTCCGAGATCGACACGGTCCGGCTGCGCGGCGTGGACAAGAAGGCGATGGGGCGGGCGCACCAGATGGACGGTCGCCGCCGCCAGGTGGAGGAGAGGATCGCCTCCCTCGACGCGAAAAAGGAGCGCCGCACCGGGATCACGCAGCGCGGTGAAAAGTCGCGCCGGGCGTCCCTTCTGGAACTCCCCCGGGACGCGTTCCCGATGCCGGACGGCCGCATCCTGACTCATCCCCGGCTCCGGATCGGAACCGAGGACCGGATCGCGCTGACGGGGCCGAACGGCGCGGGCAAGACGACGCTGCTCGGACACCTGCTGACCATGCTGGATCTGCCGGACGGCCGCCTCGTCTTCCTGCCGCAGGAGTTGACTCGGGAGGACGGAGCCGGGATCGCGGAACGGGTCCGGGCTCTGCCTCGTTCGCGCCGCGGCGAGGTGGCGACGGTCGTCTCCCGCCTCGGGTCGGACCCGGAGCGGATCCTCGAGACGGCCTCGCCGAGCCCGGGGGAGCTGCGCAAGCTGCTGCTGGCGTTCGGCCTGGCGGAGGAGCCGTGGCTGATCGCGATGGACGAGCCGACGAACCACCTGGACCTCCCGTCGCTGGAGTGCCTGGAGGAGACGCTGGCCGGTTTCCCCGGCGCGCTGCTGCTGGTGAGCCACGACCGCCCGTTCCTCGACCGGCTGACGGAGATCGAGTGGTCGCTCGAACCGTCGATCGAAGAGGTCCACCTGACATGTTCGTGAGCCTTCCCGACGATCCGCCGCCCCTCCGCCCCCGAACGGTACATTCGTCCCTCCCATGAAGACCCGAACCACGATGCTCGCCGTCCTCCTCCTCGGGCTGGCGGCGTGCAACACCAGGACCAACGGAGAGAGCGCGGTGACCGAAACCGAGAACCCGGGCGAAACGAAAATCGCCACCTTCGCGGGCGGCTGTTTCTGGTGCACGGAGGCCGTCTTCGCCCGCGTCGACGGCGTTGTCGAGGTCTCCTCGGGCTACACCGGAGGCCGGGTCGAGAACCCGACCTACGAAGACATCTGCACCGGCACGACCGGCCACGCGGAGGCGATCCGCATCGTCTACGACCCGGCGAAGGTCTCCTACACCG
>JBDLIY010000740.1:0-1723 GCA_039714635.1 Planctomycetota bacterium | reverse complement strand
CTCTTTCGGTCGCCCCGCCAGCACCGGTAGACCAGGGCCGACCACAGGACGTGGTAGACCGGGCCGAGAAGCACGAGAAGCACGACGATCGGGCCGAACCCTGCCTTGACGTAGATCGTCGGCGCGAAGAGGGGGGCGTAGAGGACGAACCAGAGGAGCACGGACTCCTCGTCCATCGTCGAACTCGCGATCGCCAGGCCGAGCATCACCACCGAGAGCGTGACGACGGCGAATGTGAAGCGGCAGCCCTCCTTCGCTCCGAGTGGCTTCGAGTTCCGGTTCGGCATCCCCGGATTCTGCGCGGCTGCGCGCGAACCGCAAGGCCGCGGGAAGATTGTCGAGACCAATTGGCCGCCTCGAGCGTCTCTTCTCAGGGAGGGAGGAGCCCTCCGACGTTGTGGATGATGTATGATGTATGTATGCACAGGACGCAACTCATGTTCGAAGAATGGCAGTACGACCAGTTGCAGGCGATCGCGGAGTGCGAGGGCCGGAGCATCTCGGCGCTCGTGCGGGCCATCGTGAGCCAGCACCTGGAGAGGCGGTCGAAGGCGGCCCTCAAGGCGCTCGAGGAACTCGACGGGATCGGTGAAGGACCTCCGGACCTCGGCCTCAACCACGACCGCTATCTCTACGGCGAAGAGTGATGGAGAGGACTTTCGTCGACACCGGTGCGTGGGTCGCTCTCGTCAACCAGAAGGACCACCAGAACGTTCCCGTCGGCAAGCTGGTTCGGCAGTGGGCGGGCCGTCTCGTGACATCGAACCACGTGGCCGACGAGGCCGTGACCCTCGCACGATTCCGGGTCGGGCACCGGTCGGCCGCAGCCCTCGGACAGAACCTCCTCGACGGGACCCCGGCACAACTCGTTCGCCTGACTCCGGAAGACGAGGCGGAAGCGCTCCGGCTGTTCCGCGAGCGTCCGGACCAGCGCTACAGCTTCACGGATTGTACTTCCTTCGTCCTGATGAGGCGGATGGGGATTGATGTGGCGCTGACCCTGGATTCGGACTTCCTGCGGGAAGGGTTCGAGGTCATCCCCTCGTGATCCACGAGCGAGACTGCGTCCGGGCGCTCCTCGTCACCGGCGATTCGCGCATCCTGCTCCTGCACTACTCGATGCCCGAGCGCGGGGACGACTTCGAGATGTGGCTGACGCCCGGTGGCGGGATCCGGGACGGCGAGACCCGGGCGGACGCCCTCCGGCGGGAGGTCTTCGAGGAGACGGGCCTCGTGGAGTTCGAGATCGGCCCGCACGTCTGGAACCGGGAGCACGCATTCGAGGAGCGCGGCCGCCGTGTCTGCCAGCGCGAGGCCTACTTCCTCGTGCCGACGGAGCGCTTCGAGCCGTTCGTGTTCGAAAACCCCGAGGCGCACGAGCGTGACGCCACCGTCGGGTACCGCTGGTGGTCGATCGAGGAGATCCGCGCCTGCGACGACCTCTTCGTGCCGACGCGGCTGGGGGAACTGCTGGCGGATCTCCTCATGAACGGGCCGCCGGGGTCGCCGGTGGCCACGGGGGTCTGAACCGCTACTTCTTCGGTTTCGAGTGCTCGAACAGCCAGTCGAGGATTCCCGGCAGCGCCCTCGGCACGACCCAGGTGTGGGCCTCGTCGGGGTAGCGCCGGACCGTCACGAGGGCGGACTCCTCCGGCGCCGTCAGGTGGAGGATCTGGTCCCGCCCGGCGTGCACGAAAAGCACCGGCGGGCCCTTGTCTCCCGT
>JBDLIY010000739.1:0-1724 GCA_039714635.1 Planctomycetota bacterium | reverse complement strand
GTAGATGATCTCGGAGAGCTTGGCGGCGAGCATGTCGCGCAGCCGCATGACCTCGCGGTCCATGGCGATGCTCTCGATGTCGCGGTGGGCGGCGTGGAGGATCGTCCCGCCGGGCGTCTCGTACAGCCCGCGGGACTTCACGCCGATGAAGCGGTTCTCCACCATGTCCAGGCGACCGATGCCGTTCGCGCGGCCGAGGTCGTTCAGGTACTGAAAGAGCGGGAGCGCACCGTTGACGATTTTCCCGTCTTCGAGGTTCTCGACCTCGACGGGGTTGCCGTCCTTGAACATGATCACGATCCGCGTGGGCGCGTCGGGAGCGTCCTCGGGGGCGACCGTGCGCGACCAGATGTTCTCGACCGCCTCGTACGCCGGGTCCTCCAGCACGCCGGCCTCGTGGCTGATGTGGAGGAGGTTCTCGTCCTCGCTCCAGGGGCTCTCGGCGGTGGCGGTGGCGTCGATGCCGTGCTTCTTAGCGAACGCGAGCATGTCCGGGCGCCCTTCGAACTCGGCGAGGAACTCGGGCATCTTCCAGGGCGAGAGGACCTCGATCTCCGGCGCGAGGGCGTAGTAGGCCAGTTCGAAGCGGACCTGGTCGTTGCCCTTGCCGGTTGCGCCGTGGGCGACGGCGGTCGCCTCTTCCGCAAGCGCGATCTCGATCTGGCGCTTGGCGATCGGCGGCCGGGCGAGGGCGGTGCCGAGGAGGTATCGCCCCTCGTAGATCGCGTTCGCCTGGAAGGCCGGGAAGATGTAGTCGGTGACGAATTCCTCTTTCAGGTCCTCGACGAAGACCTTCGAGGCGCCGGTGGCGAGGGCTTTCTCGCGCACGGCGCCGAAGTCTTCCTCCTGCCCGACGTCGGCGACGTAGGCGATGACTTCGTAGCCCTCGAGCTGGAGCCACTTGAGGATGACGGACGTGTCGAGGCCCCCGCTGTAGGCGAGGACGACTTTCTTCGGTACGGACATGCGGACCTCCTTCGAGCGCCGACACGATACGGGAAACCGGCGGCGGGCCGTCGAGTTGCCTCCAGTCCGGCTCCGCGGAAACTGACGAACTGAGTCTGACTCAGTTGTTCGGATGAGTCTGACTCGCCAGTATGCTCCCCTCCATGGCGAAGCGGCCTCCCCCCATCCCGGTTCTCTACCGCGACGACGACTTCCTCGCGATCGACAAGCCCGCCGGGCTCGCATCCGTGCGCGAGCGCTGGACCGACGACGAATCCGCCCTCGTGAAGGTCTGGGACATCCTCAAAAGTGACGATCCGGAGGCCCGCAAGCCGCGCGTCGTCCACCGGCTCGACAAGGGAACCTCCGGCGTCCTGCTCTTCGCCACGTCGCTGACCGCCGCCCGGGCGCTCTCGCGGCAGTTCCGGGAGCGGGAGGTGAAGAAGACGTACCAGGCCATCGTGCTCGGCACGCCGCACCGGGAGTCGGGGACCATCGAGGTTCTCATCCACGAAGACCCGAAGCGGCCCGGCCGCGTCCGGATCGTCGAAAAGCGCGGCAAGCCGTCGACCACCGACTGGCAGCGGCTCGAGGGGTTCCGGGGCTGGTCGTTGATCGAACTCACGCCCCACACCGGCCGGATGCACCAGATCCGCGTCAGCATGCGCCACGAGGGCTACCCGCTCGCGGTCGACACGGTGTACGGAGGACGGGACGGGATCTATCTCAGCCAGCTCAAGCCCCGCTACAAGCCGAAGAAGGACCGGCCGGAGAAGGCG
>JBDLIY010000738.1:0-1730 GCA_039714635.1 Planctomycetota bacterium | reverse complement strand
TAAACGCCCCCTTGCGGTAGTATGGCGGGCAGTCATGCTGTGTTGAAAGGTTCTTATGCCGATGCAACGAAGCCGGTTAACAACGTGGATCGTCGGGATCGCCGTCCTGGGGTTGGCGCTGTGGGCCATCCTGCCGCCGCTTCTGAGCGGGCCGCAGCAAGTCGCCCTGCCAGATGGTGACGCGACCGGCAGCCTGAGCGTGAATCGCGGATCGATCTTCCTGCCCGGAAGTCCCGCGATCGCGCTGGGGGCGGGCGCGGCGGCGGCGGGTTTCTTCCTCCTCGTCGCCGGCATGGCCGCGATGGTGGCGCGTCTCTCCGGACGGCCCTCCGCCGGGACGGCGATCGCGGGGCTCACCGGCATCGCGATGCTGGCGTCCTTCCACATGGGCGACCCGTTCATCGAGTGGGCCGGGGCGGGGAAGGCGTCGGACGCGACCCTGACGATCCTGCATGGATTGAACCCCGCGTCGGGAGCAGTGGGGCACGCGCTCGACGTGGACTGGCTCCGCCTCTCGATCATGTACAGCGGCTTCCCCGGGACGACGACGGGAGGGCTGTCGTCGGCGCAATACTACTACTGGTCGTACTTCCCCTGGTGGGGGACGGCGGCGCTGCACGGGACGGCCGGCGTCGGCCTGCTCGCTGGCGCGTGGCGCGGGCAGCCGCTAAGATGGGCGGCCGAATGAGTGGGAACCAGCCCGTCCCGGACTCCTCCCTCGTCGTCGTGGGAGAGGAGTGCCCCATGAACTGGGTCCTGGCGAAGCTCGAGCTGGAGCGTCTCGGGGACGGACAGGTACTCGAAGTGTTCGTGAGTCCCGGGATCGCCGAGAAGAACGTGCCGCGCAGCGCGCGGGACGAGGGCCACGAGGTCCTCTCGGTCACGCATCACGGCGATCGTGTTCGCGTTCTCGTACGGAAGAAGGAGGCTCGTGATGGTTCGTAGACAGGTGTTCCTCACCGTGCCCCAACTGCTCATCAAGGAGCCCCTCCTCTGGAAGATCAACCACGAGTTCAACGTCGTGACGAACATCCGTGGCGCGAGCATCACCGAGGAGACGGCCCTCCTCGCCCTCATGCTCGAGGGCACCGACGACGTCATCGACGAGGTCCTCACCTTCCTCGAGGGCCACGGCGTGAAGGTCGAGAAGCTCGAGGACGAGGCTGAGGAGTAGCCGAGGTCCTTGGCGCTTTCCGACGAGCAGATCCGGCGCTACTCCCGCAACATCCTTCTCCGTGAGGTCGGCGGCCGCGGCCAGGAGCGACTCCTCGCGTCCCGCGCCCTGATGATCGGCGCCGGCGGCCTCGGCAGCCCCGCCGCGCTCTACCTCGCCGCCGCCGGCGTCGGCACGATCGGCGTGGCGGACGGCGACGTCGTCGACCTGACGAACCTCCAGCGCCAGATCGCTCACGGGACGGGCGACATCGGCCGGGAGAAGACGGCCTCCATCGCGGAGTCGATCCACGAGCTCAACCCCGACGTCACCGTGATCCCGTACCCGCGGCTCACCGCGGACCACCTGCCCTTCGGGGAGTTCGACGTCGTCCTCGACGGCTCCGACAACTTCGAGACGCGCTTCACGGTCAACGACGAGGCGGTGCGCGTCGGCGTGCCCCTCGTCTCGGCCGCGGTCCTCCGGTTCGAGGGCCAGCTGACGACGGTGTTGCCGGGCGAGGGGAGGCCGTGCTACCGCTGCCTCTACCCGGGTCCGCCGCCGGAGGGATCCGTTC
>JBDLIY010000737.1:0-1740 GCA_039714635.1 Planctomycetota bacterium | reverse complement strand
ACGAGGGCGAGCATTGCGAGCGACGGGAGCAGAGCAAACCCCCAGAGGACGGCCGCGCCGATGATGCAGAGCCAGTTCAGCCGCGTGCAGCTGGCGAGAAGCAGGATACCGAGCGCCCCCAGCGCGGCGGCGGTCGACGCGAGGATTGTTCCTCGAAGACTCAGCACGCGGAGAGCGTAGCACGCGCGGGCCGGACCGGTTCCGCCGCTCCCGGCTGCGGCGGGAGACGGTTCGTCGATTCGATGAGCCCGTATCCGGAACCGACTACTCTGTCTCGCGGGAGGCCGGGATGAACGGACGCCGAAGAGCGACGCGGAGACGGAAACAGAGTCTGACCTCATGGTCCGACCCGGAGAAGCTGGGCATCGTCACGGTCGTGGTCTCGATGTGCAGTGCGGGGGGAGCCTGCCTCGCCGGGCTCGGGGTCGGCTGGTGCATCGGCATCCCCGTCGCGGTCTTCTGCGTGCTCGGCGTCGTCACCCACCTGATCCACCTCCGCCGCGTCACGGCCGCGATGGAACGCCTCATTGCCGCCGGGGAGTTCAAACTCGCCCGCAGGTTGGGTGAGCGCGCGGGGAAGCACCTGGCGAAGGAGGCCCGCTTCCAGGCCCTCATGGGGCTGGCGGAGAAAGGAGAGGAGGGCCCGGAGGTGCCGACCGAACCGGTCGTTCCGGCTGCGCCCGCGGGCGAAGAGCCGGCACTCCCGGCGGAGGCCCCTCCCGAGGCGCCACGGTCGACGGAGCCGGTCGAGGAGCCCGTCCCCGAGCTTCCTCCCGGCCCCGCAGAGCGGGTCATCTCACCCCTCGCCGGCGTCGTCATCGCCCTCCTCGTCCCGGCCCTCGTGCCGGCGCTCGGGTCGCTTGCGGCGCCGGCGCTTCTCGTCCTCTCCCTCATCCTCCTGAGCCGGAAGTCGCGGCGGGCCTGGGACGCGCGGATCGCGCGGTTCGGTCTCGCGGCTTCCGTCCTCGGCACGATCGCGAGCGCGGCCGGGGCGGCGGCCCTCTTCGCCGGCGACGGGGGAGACGGAGAGATCTCCGATCTCGTCTCCGACGTCACGACGAGGATGCAGATCATCCAGATCGCCATGCTCGTCCTCTCCGTCGTGTTCCACGAGGTCGCCCACGGCGTCGCGGCCCGCATCTCGGGAGACGCGACGGCCGAGAGCAAGGGCCGCCTGAGCCTGAACCCGATCCGCCACCTCGATCCCCTCGGCAGCGTGATCCTGCCGATCGTCTTGAGCCTCATGCCGGGCGGCGTCGTGTTCGGCTGGGCGAAACCGGTGCCCGTGGATCCGTCCCGCTACCGGAGACCTCGAGGCGGGAACGCCTTCGTCTCCATCGCCGGGGTCGGTGCGAACGTGATCCTCGCGCTTGTGTGCGGGGCGCTGCTCTTCCTCACGGCGTTCGCCATCAGCCGCCTGCGCCCGGGCCATACGCTTCCGCAGCTCTACCAGCCGCTCGTCGGCGTCCGCGCCTCGTGGCTTCCCGGCGGAGTCGTCATGGAGGTGTGGATCGAGATCCTCAAGGCGGGGATCCTCGTCAACCTCGTCCTCGCCTCCTTGAACCTGGCGCCGATCCCGCCGCTCGACGGCGCGCACCTGCTCCGGTCGATCCTCCCGAAGCGGGCCTCCGACTTCTACGCGAAGCTGGGCGTCCTCGGATTCCCTCTCCTCCTGGTCCTCATGTTCACGGACGCGATCCTCATCGTCTTCCTGCCGGGGCTCCTCGTCGCCATGCTCCT
>JBDLIY010000736.1:0-1744 GCA_039714635.1 Planctomycetota bacterium | reverse complement strand
CTCATGCCGAAGCCGAAGAGCGCGGCGACGATCAGGTTCAGGGCCAGGTAGGTGGCCGCGAGGGTCCGGATCGGCATCTCGATCACGCGTGAGGCGGAGTAGAACCACCAGAGGACCGAGACCCGCGTGGTCGGGGTGAGGACCATGGCGATGACCATGAGACCGTAGATGACGCCGGACGCTCCAATCGCGCCGCCCTCGTCCGCTCCGAGCATCAGGATCTGGGTGACGAGCCCCGCGGCCGCCGCCATGCCGAGGTAGATGCCGAGGAACCGGAAGGTCCCGATCAGCCCCTCCACGATCTGGCCGAACCAGAAGAGGAAGAGCATGTTCACGCCCACGTGGAGGATGTCGGCGTGCGTGAAGGTGCCGGTGATCCACTGCCACGGCTTCAGGGTCCCGAACTCCAGCACGAGGAGTTCCACGTGGTTCGCCGGGTTGTAGAGGAAGAAGAGAACCAGGTTCGCCGCGACGATCACGAACGTGGCCCAGGCCCGGTAGTAGACGGTCGCGTCGGCACGGATGGGGATGAACATGGGTGTTTCCTGATTCCGGGGATAGATACGGCCCGCGAATCTCCGCTATTCGTCCGCGGATGGCCACGAAAGCCCTGCCTTCTTCCGCAGGATCGCCTCGAGCCCCGCCAGGTTCATCCAGGCCGTGCAGAAGTTCCAGAGTTGGGGAGCTTCCGGGCTGGGGACCCATCCCGTCATCCGCGGCTCGTTGTCGGGCTTCGAGACTCCTCGCCCGGTCACTGGATCCGAACGCGCGAAGAGTGTCACCCCCCTCTGGTAGATTGGGCGCGAACAGAAGACGAACGCAAGGAGGTACCCATGAAACTCTCCGACCGACTTCTCGATCCGGCCACGGATCACGACTTCGTGGACCGCTGTGTCCGCGACCAGTGGGGGCGGCGCGAGCGCGCGACGCTCTACCTCTGCGTCGCCCTGCGGCGGCTGTACCGGGACAACGTCCATCGCGCGTCCGCGTGTTCCATGTTCTCGGACTACGTGGAGCAGACCTTCGGCATCCCCGGGAAGCTCGCGTGGACCTTCTCGCAGCTCGGCGAGCACCTCGAGCGGCTGCCGGTGACGCGGGCCGCGATGGAGCGCGGGGACGTCGGGTACACGAAGGTCCGGGAGTTCGCGACGTTCGTGGACGTGCGGTCGGAGCGGGAGTGGGTGGATTTCGCGCGGCACCATTCGAACCGGGAGCTCGAGCACCGCGTGCGGGAGCATCACGGGTCGCTCACGGGGAAGCCGTACGTGCCGGAGGCGAAGGTCCGGTCGAAGCTCACACCGAAGGGAGCCCAGGCGGTGCGGGCGGTCCAGGAAAAGCTCACGAAGGACCTGGATCGGCCGGTGAAGAAGGAGGAGATGCTCGAGCTGTTGTCGGTGAGCGCGCTGGAGGCGCCGGTCGCGGTATCCGCGGAGGAGCCGGCGCCGGCGAAGCCGGTGGGGCCGTATCTGGCGATCCATCTCTGTCCGTCGTGCGCGGGGACGTGGGTGCCGACGCCGGGGGAGAACCTGCCCGTCTCCGTGGACGAGTGGGTCGAGAGCTTCCGGGCTGGCGCGCCGGTGGTGAACCTGATGGGGCACGATCTGTGTGAGTGCTCCGGCGCGAAGCACCGGGCGGATCTTTGTCCGGAGCGGCGGGCGCCGGACGGGCCGGCCGCGTCGAGCCGGCATGTCCCGGTCGAAGTGCGCCGGCAGGTCGAGGCGCGGGACGGTTTCCGGTGCCGGGT
>JBDLIY010000735.1:0-1748 GCA_039714635.1 Planctomycetota bacterium | reverse complement strand
ACGTCGAACCAGCCGGCGACCTTCGTCACGACCGGGTCCAGGTGCGCGGTCACCGTCAGGTCGCGGACGCCGGGCAACATCCGTGCGGCGAGGTGGACGTGCGTGCCCTTCGTGACGCCGGGCTCCTTCGCGCGCAGTTCGGCGACCAGTTTCTTCCCCTCCTCGTCCTCCTCCGTCACCCGGCGGTGGAGGAGGTGCCCGGAGAACGGCACGCGGCCGGACGGGAAGATCAGGATGTGGGTCTCGTCGAGCGCGTCGTACGTGACGCCGGAGAGCACGCGGCCGTCCTGAAGGACCAGGTCGTCGGCGAGGGCGGGAGCGGAGAGGACGAGGAGCGCGAGGAAGAGGGCGGGAAGTCGCATGTGGACAGTGTAGCGGGCGAATCAGGCGGAAGCGGTCACGCCTCCGTATTACTCTTCGTATTACGATCCGTATGAGCTTTCGTATGTCCGGCGGGGGGCCAGGGCGTGATGCGGCCCGCGATCGCGGACGCGGCCACCGTGGTCGGGGACGCCAGGTACATTCTCCCGGGGCCCGAGCGGCCGCGGAAGTTGCGGTTGATCGCCGAGACCGTCACCTGGCCCTCGTCCGACGAGACACCCGGCCCGCAACCGATGCACGCCCCGCAACCCGGGTCGATCACCCGCGCGCCCGCCGCCGTGAAAACGTCCAGGTAGCCGCGCTCGCGCGCGTACTCCTGCACCCGCTTCGAGCCGAACTGGAGGAAGAACTCCACGCCGTCCGCCACGCGCTTCCCCTCCGCCAACGCGGCCGACAGCACCGCCGCGTACTGGTCCATGTCGGAGGCCTTGCCGGCCGTGCACGACCCGCCGTACGCGATGTCGATCGGGACTTCGCCCAGCTCGGAAACCAGCTCCCCGTTTGTCGGGTCCGAGGCGACCCCGCGGTCCGGGTCGCCCGGCGTCGCCACCATCGGTTCCAGCGCCGACAGGTCGATCTCGTGCACGCCGCCGTCATAGTGAGCGCCCGGGTCCGCGTCGACCGCCCGGGCCCGCAGCGCGTCGAGATCGGCGTCGGGGCGCATCTCCCCGATGAAGTCGAAGATCGCGTCGTCCGCCGTCACGATCCCCGTCTTCGCCGAGCACTCCGTCGCCATGTTCGCGAGCGTGGCCCGCTCGCCCGCCGACAGCGTCGCCACCCCGGGACCGCCGAACTCCATCACGCGGTCCAGCGTCAGGCCCGGCTTCGCGTGATGAAGCAGGATGTGCAGCATCACGTCCTTCGCCGTCACGCCCTCCGCGAGTTCCCCCGTCAACTCGAACCGGATCGACTCCGGGACCGTCACGAGCGTCACGCCGGTCTTGACGAGCGCCGCGTACTCCGTCGCGCCCACGCCCCAGGCCAGCGCGTTCACGCCGCCGCCCATGCACGTGTGGCTGTCCGTCGCCTGCACGAAGTCGCCGGGCTCGAGGAACTCCTGCCGCGCCACCTCGTGGCAGATGCCGGGAGAGACGCCGTCAACCGCGCCGTAGTCCCGCACTTTCGCGTGACGCTGGAAGTCGCGCTGCCGGTCGCGCAGGCCCTGGATCTTCTCTCCGAAGGGCGCCATCTTCGGCACGCCGTCGGCGTAGATGAGGTGGTCCTCGAAGACGGCGAACTTCTCCGGATTCGCGACGGCGTAGTCCGGCCCGAACTCCTCGCCGAGGAAGTGATGGACCTGCGCCGTCGTGAACTCGTGGGAGTAGCCGGCGTCGACCCGCACGAGGACGGAGTCGCCGGGCTCGAGG
>JBDLIY010000734.1:0-1749 GCA_039714635.1 Planctomycetota bacterium | reverse complement strand
CTGGAACTGCCGCTGCTGATCGCCGCGCTCGTCCTCCTGCCGGTGGACACGGCGATCCGGAGACTTGGACGTTGACCGCCGGGGTCATGCCATGTTGCACCCGTGAGCCGGAACATCCCTCCGGAGAGGCGGACCCGGACGTGGTCGAGCCCCCTCCGGCCCGGGTGACGAGGAAGGTGGCTGCACGATGAACACACCTCGGAAAATGAAGATCCTCCTCACCCAGGGCGAGCCCCTGGGCATCGGCCCCGAGATCGCGCTGAAGGCGATGGCGGAGTTCGCGCCGCCCGAAGGCGTCGAGGTCGTTCTCGTAGGCAACCCGGACGAACTGCGGCGTGTGGGATCGGCCCTCCGGCTTCCGGTACCCCGGGAGGTCATCCCCGTTTCGGGCCCCTCCCTGGCCCTCGCCGCGCTGGAGGAGGCGGCCCGCCTCGTCGCGGCCGGCGAAGCACACGCGGTGACGACGGCCCCGGTCAACAAGGCCCGACTGCGGGACGCCGGCTTCCCCTTTCCCGGCCAGACCGAATTCTTCACGGAGCGGTTCGGCGCGAAGAAGTCGGTGATGATGCTCGCGGCCGGCGGCCTCCGCTGCGTCCCGGCGACGATCCACGTCGGCCTGGCCGAGGTGCCGCGCCTGCTCACCGCGGAGAAGCTCGACGAAACCCTCCGCCTGACGCACGCCGCCCTGCGTCGGGACTTCGCCATCCCCGACCCGCGGATCGCGGTGCTGGGGATCAACCCCCACGCCGGCGAGGAGGGCCTCTTCGGGGACGAGGAGGGGCGCGTGTTCGCCCCGGTGCTCGCCCGCGCCCGGGCGGACGGGCTCCGCGTCGAGGGCCCGCTGCCCGGTGACGCGACGTTCGCCCCGCGGTCCCGCGCCCGCTTCGACGCCATCGTGGGCGCCTACCACGACCAGGCGCTCGGGCCGTTCAAGGCGCTGGCCGGGGGCACCGGGGTCAACGTCACCCTCGGCCTTCCGGCGATCCGCACCTCGCCGGACCACGGCACGGCGGAGGACATCGCCGGGAAGGGGATCGGCGATCCGGTCTCGCTGATCGCCGCGCTCGACCTGGCGGTGGCGATGGCCGGAAACCGGGCCCGGTATGATGCGGCAGATGCCGGGGAAAAGCTTTGGGGCCCGGGGATCGGCCCCTAAGATCGGCGCTTTCGTCGCCCGGTCCGGCGGCGAAAGGAGAAGATACGATGTCGATCCACAAGAGCCTGAGAAGCGCCGGCAAGCTCGTCCGCACGCGCAACGTCTACACGCGCGCCGAACGCCTGGAGATCCTCGAGCGCGATCGCCTCTGGAAAGAGGGCGACAAGGTCCTCGGATTCCCGAAGACCAAGGTCGTGAAGATCAAGAAGGGCGGCAAGAAGAAGAAGAAGGAGGAGAAGAAGGAAGGCGAGGAGTAGAACTCCGCCGTCCCCCTTCTCTTTCGCGCCGCCCCCCCCTTACCGAGAAAGACGCCGGCCGTCCTACCGCGCCTCCGCCCCGCCGGAATTTCCGGCGTCCGCCAGGAGGCGCCGCTTGTTGTCCCGCCAGAACTTCTCCCAGGCCGCGACGTCGTCTCCCAGGTCCTCCCCCGCGAGCCCGGCCAGCGATTCCCGGATCACCCGCCGCTCCACGGTGGTCATCACGCGATTCACGCCGAAGACCTGCGCGTCGAGGATGACGCCCTCGCGCATGAGCCACGACACGGTGGCGCCGTACTGGAAAAGCGAGTTCATCCACGGGTACGGGCGCGGGAG
>JBDLIY010000733.1:0-1753 GCA_039714635.1 Planctomycetota bacterium | reverse complement strand
TCTCACTGACGGACATGGGCCGGGTGGCGGGGATCGTGCGCGGGCCGGGCGGGGATCCGCTCCGCAACGCGGCGGTCATGCTGGGCTTCCACCGGGCCCGCACCGGGCAGGACGGGACGTTCGAGATCCGCTACGTGCCGTTCGGCGACCACACGCTGAGCATCACGCGCAGCGGCTACCGCCCGCTCGGCGAGAAGGTCCAGGTCGCGGAGGGCGCGGACGCCGAGGTCGACGTGACGATGGAGTTCCGGGAGAGCGGTTCGGTCGCGCTCTCGGGCACGGTGACGGGCCCGGCCGGGGAGCCGGTCGAGAAGGCCAGGGTCTACGTCATCGCCTACGGCGCGGGCTCGGCGGGCACCGTGCGCTCCGCGCAGACCGACGAGCAGGGCCGGTACGCGATGGAATCGTTGCCCGACCGCCTCCGCAAGGTGAAGGTCCGGATCCAGGCGAGCCGGATGGGCTACCAGGCGGCGAACGAGGTGTTCGAGGACGGAATGCGCGCGGGCGAGGTGAACCTCGGCCTGCCGGTGAAGTTCACGAGGCTCCGGTTGACGGTGCTCGACGCCGCGTCGGACGAGCCGTTGACCCGCTGCCGGTTCGAGGCGACGAAGGCGGGGGCGGATCGTCCGTACCCGACGATCTCCTCGCGCTCGGAGGCCGGGCAGTACGAGACGTGGATCGCGGCCGGGACCTACGAGTTCCAGGTCGAAGCGCCCGATCACGAGGCGCACGTGGCGGAGGTGACCGTCCCGGAGGGCGGCGCGGACCTGGTGTACACGGCCCGGCTCGTGGCCGTCGGCGAGAAGTCGGTGGAGATCTCCCTGACGGTTCGCGTCATGTCCGCCATCACGGGAGACCCCATCGAGGCGGCGAAGGTGGAGATCCTCGATCCGACGACGGGAGAGGCGGTGTCACGCCTGGAGAGCCGCCGCCCGGGCGGGATCTTCACGATGCCGGCTCCCTCGGGCCGTCGGCGGATTCGCGTGACGGCGAAGGACCACGAGGTGTGGGAGGAGGACGTGGATCTGAAGCCGGACGAGGCGGAGAGGACGGTGGAGGCGCGGTTGACGCCGAGGTAGGAACGGCCTGGGTGGAAAGGTGGTGCCGAAGGCCGGACTCGAACCGGCACGCCCGATAAAGGGCACTAGGTCCTGAACCTAGCGCGTCTGCCAATTCCGCCACTTCGGCACTCGGATCGGCGACAAGCCGCAGAGTGTAGGAAGGGCCCCGAACGACCGCAAGAATTCAGCGCGGGGAGCGGCCCGGGAAATCTCCGCGAAACCGCTCGAACTCCGCGAGCAGGTTCTTGCCGCGGTGGAAACCGCGCTCTTCGATGAGCCGGAGGGCGTTCCGGGCCTGAGGGTCACGCCGAGGCAGGTATCCTCGCGAAGTCCACCGGTAGGTCCGCGTGTTTCCGGATCAGCCGGCGGATCGGCCCGGCCGCAGAGTCCAGCCGCGTGGTCCGGGCGGGGGGAATCGAGGCGGTACATCGCTGACAGGCGTCGGTTTGCCGCCCCGAGATCAGCCAGCCGCGGCCAGGTGCTCTGCCGAACTTGCTCCGCTCGTTCGGCGATCCCGGGCTCGGGGTGCGGTACATCGCTGACAGGCGTCGGTTTGCCGCCCCGAGACCAGCCGGCCGCGGCCAGGAGCTCTGCCGAACTTGCTCCGCTCGTTCGGCGATCCCGGGCTCGGGGTGCGGTACATCGCTGACAGGCGTCGGTTTGCCGCCCCGAGAGCAGCCAGCCGCGGCCAG
>JBDLIY010000732.1:0-1759 GCA_039714635.1 Planctomycetota bacterium | reverse complement strand
CTACCGCGGCGCCGTCGAGAAGGACGCCCGCTCGTGGATGAACCTGTGCCTCCGCCTCCCCACCGAGGACCTGGAGAAGCAGTTCATCGCGGAGGGCAAGGAGGCCGGCCTGGTCGGCCTGAAGGGCCACCGCAGCGTCGGCGGCATCCGCTTCTCGATGTACAACGCGCTGCCGCTCGAGGGCGCGCAGGCCGTCGCGAAGTTCATGACCGAGTTCATGGCGAACAACGGCTGAGGAACTGACTGCCAGAACATTCGCGGGTCCGGTGAGGCCGAGGAGGCTTCGCCGGGCCTGTTTTGAATCTCCGGCCGCTTACGCCGGAGCGAACATCCCGGCGACTTCCCCGAGCGTCGACACTTCGGCCACACCCGGGATCCCGAAGTCCCGCGCGATGCGGTCGAGGACATCCGGCCGCGCCGGCTTCAGGAACTCGATGCCGATCGGGAGGCCGCTCGGGCTCAGATCCACTGTGACGCCGTCTTCGACCTCGACGGTCCGGGCGACCTTCCCTTCCCGGACTCGGATGTACAGAGCCTGAGCTTCCGGGTCGAACGACAGCGAGAGTCCCTCGTGAGGACCATCGAGCCGGATCTCGATCGAGGACTTCTTCCGGTTCATCTTCTCACTCGCCTCCCGCGAATGTGGTCACGACCAGGACCTGATCGGGCGCGATCGGCCGGACCACCACCACGATCCACCGCGCGCCGACTGCCTTTTCAACCCGTATCCTACCCCCGTCCTGATCCCGTCGCACGGTCGGGTTGGAGACGACGGCCCGAACATCCGCGAGCGAGATGCGGCGCTCCCGCGCCCTTGCGCGGCCGTGGTTCGTCCACCGGATGCTGAGGCGTTTCTTCCCGGGCATTCGCAGCCCCTCCCGGAATGAAGTCGCTCCAGGGCCCGCCAGGTCTCGATGAATCGGGAAGAAAGTCCGAATTTGCCGCCCAGCGGCGAGCGAGACACAAGGGCCGGTTGACGCGGCCGCCGAACCGTCGCAGGATGACACCTCGCAGACTCGCGGGAGGTGGACCTTGGAGTCGGAGTCGATCATCGAGGAGACGGAGGTCCCCGTCTCCCCGCTCTACCGTCCGGGCGACGTGGCCATGGCGACCCTGCTCGGTTCCCCCATCGCCGGTGCCATCGTCATCGGCATGAATTCGGCCCGCCTGGGTCGGCCGCTGGAGCGGTGGATCACGCTCGCCCTCACTGCGCTCGGGATGGCGATCCTGACCGGGGTCCTCTGGAACGTCTCGTATTCGGCAAGCGGGACGCTCGCCCTCCTCGCGATCGCCGTGATGTACAAGCTGGAGCAGGCCCTCCACGGAAAGGCGCTGGCGCAGCACAAACGGCGTGGCGGCGCACATCCCTCGACGTGGAAGGCGGCCGGGATCGGAGTCCTGTGCCTGCTCAGCGTGGGGATCCTGGCCGGTGCGGCAATGGTCGTCGGGCAGATGGCGTGGGACAGCCTTGAGTTCCCGCCCAACGACGTCGTCTATTTCGCTGGCGACGCCACCGAGGAGGACGCCCGCGTGCTGGCCGGGGTCCTGACGGAGTACGAGTGGTTCGGTGGGCCAGGGGAGGAGGCGTACATCGAGAGGTCGGAGGGTCACTCCACGGTGTCGCTCTTCTTCGCCGGAGACTTCGACGCCTCGGGCACGGTGGGATGGTGCCGGCAACTGGGTTACGCGCTGGTCGACGCGGGATTGGGCCCTCCCCTCACGATCGAGATCTGCGATGAGTATGGCGTGGTGAGAAACA
>JBDLIY010000731.1:0-1760 GCA_039714635.1 Planctomycetota bacterium | reverse complement strand
CGGCCGCGCCGAGGCGCTCATCCAACTCCGGAAAACGACGGAGGCGCGGAAGCTCCTCGACCGCTCGGCGGAGCTCGAGCCGAACCGCGCCCGCATCCACGCCCTGCGCGCGCTTTCGCACCTGAAGGACAACGACGCCGCGGCGGCGCGGAAGGAAATCGATCAGGCGCTCTTCCTCGATCCCTCCGATTCCCTCGCCAACGGGCTCTCGAAGCGCCTCGAAGGTGTCCCGCGCTGAACCTGCCCCCCGCGGTGCCCGGTGGTAGCATGTGGGGACTCCCATGAAGATACCGAAGATCTGCCTCCTCCTCGGGTTCCTGATCCTGCCGGCCCTGCGACCGGTCGCCGTCGCCGAACCCCCGAAGTGCACGTGTGTGAACGGCAACGGCACCTACCAGTTCCTCAACGCGCCCGTCGACCCGTCGGACGACGATCCGCACTGTCCGGCGGACCGCGCCGACATCGCCTGTTCGCGCAAGCTCCCCTCCGGCTGGGACCACACCTGCGCGAACAACAGCCGGATGGAGTGCTTCCTCCGCCGACACGGCGCGTCGTGGCGCATGGCCTGCAGCGAGCGCCTGAAGGGGAAGTGCGCCTGCAAGAGCGCGCATCCGGAGTGGTGCCCCTACTGTGGCGCCAGCGGCCACGAGTGGGACACGGAGGGACTCGAGGTCGTGAAGCGGCAGCTGGAGGTCGAGCGACGGATCTTCGGGAAGCGGGCGAAGCTCATCATCCTCCGGACGCCGCACTTCTACGTCGTCTCCGACGTCCGGTCGCTCAAGATCCGGACGAAGAGCGGCGGGCCGCGCGTCATGGGCGCCCACGAGATCGCGCACGTCTTCGCCCAGCGGGCCGAGGTCGCCTACATGGACTTCGTCCGCCACTTCGGGGACCGGGTCCTGCTGCAGCAGCCGATGGCCGTGTTCGTCGTGGCGAAGAACCGGACCCAGGAGGACATCCAGGCCACCTACTTCGGCGGCGCCCGCACGAACATCATCTACGGCGGCGGATCGAAGAGCATCTCCGGGGGCTTCCCCGGCAACGGCTTCGCCGTCTCCCTCCAGAAGTCCCGGGACGACCACGGGCTCCATCTGCAGGTCCGGCACAGCATCGCCCACATCCTGATGTCCTGCTGGATCAAGGTGAACGGCCAGGAGCGCTACCTGCCCAAGTGGGTCCACGTGGGCGTCGCTCACTGGCTCGCCCGTCTCCCGAGGCCGTTCCGCGAGATGGCCACCTTCTGCGGCAACGAGTCGACCCCGATCAGCAACAACGGGAAGAAGTGGCACGTGAGGCTGCTAAAGATCGCGGGCAGCGCGAAGTCCCGCCCGATCCAGCGGCTGTTCGAGATCAACACCACCGGGAGCCTGGACCTCGACGACCACGTCCGGGCCTGGTCCTACTTCAAGGTCTTCCTCGAGGAGGACCGCGAGCGGTTCGTGAAGTTCATCTCGCTGCTCCGGGACGGGAAGGACCACCGGAACTCCCTGAAGGACTCCTTCGGCTGCACGCCCGAGGAGTGGGATCGGCGATGGAAGCAGCGGATCCTCGGCCGGCGGCCCACCGTCGCCGCCACCGCGAAGGAACTGGACTCCTCCGACCCGACGCGGCCCGGCGCGAAGGAGCGCGCGTCGATCCGGACCGAGACCGATCCGGTCACCCTCGCCGCGAAGATCCGGGCCCTCCAGGCGATCAACGACCCGTTGACGGCCGCGACGGTCGTCCCGTTGCTGCGGACGGACAACGAACTCGTCCGCGAG
>JBDLIY010000730.1:0-1765 GCA_039714635.1 Planctomycetota bacterium | reverse complement strand
GCCCACCACCTCCCAGGAGAACATCGTCCCAGAGGTTGGAGAGAGAATCGTGGCATCCTCCGTCTGGGGCGACAGGCCAATCACCGCTTCGAACTCTCCCGGCTTCCCGTCCACCGTGAAGCGCGACTCACACTGGAAGAGCCGCTCACCCATCACCACGGTGATCCGCTTCGTCTCCCGGACGACCTTCTCTCCGGCCCGGCTGGCGTAGTCCAGCTCGAAGATCGCGCGCTCCGGCGTCGCCTCGATGATCCGGTGGGCGATGAAGGTATTCGAGTCATGGGGGCGCTTGTCGACGATCAGCGAGATCCCGCCGCAGCCACGGGACCGCCCCACTTTGTAGAAGTCGGCCCCCTCCCCCTGGTCGGCGTGGTAGCTCTTCGCCACGTTGCCGTACGGCAGGCGCATCCGGTCTTCGAGGTACCACTTGTCGATGACCGGCCACGGGACGCGCTTCGGCCACGCGTCGAAGCCGCTGTCCTCCGTGTGATGGCGCAGCGCCGGGCCGTACGCCCGAAACGCGATCAGGTCGTTCTCCCAGGCGAAGTCGTCCTTCCGCTCGGGGACGAAGCGGACGTGGACGCGGGGCTTCTCGCGCAGGTAGCGCGCGGGCAGCGTGACGCCCTCGAAGCTGGCGAGGTCCTTCCGCCGCTTCGTCGGGTCGAGCATCCGCACGATCTCGGAGCCGGCGAGGACGAACGCGCCCGTCCCGTAGACCTCCGTCGACTGCGGCCCCGCCTTCCCGGGCTTCTCGCCGATCTGCTGGACGAAGCCCAGGCGACCGTCGGGCTGGACGTTGCCGGCCAGCGCGGCCCAGCCCTTCTTCACGGCGAGGCCGAACTCCATCTCCGGCAGCAGCCCGCGGTTGATCCCCCACGCCATCGCGTAGACGAAGAACGAGGATCCGCTCGACTCGCCGGCGGGCATCTCCGGGTCCAGCAGGCTCGAGCGCCACAAGCCGTCCGGGGCCTGGAGCGTAACGAGCGCGTGCATCATGTCGTGGTAGAGCCCGAGGTATTTCTCCCGCGACGGGTGGTCCGCGGGCAGGCGGTCCAGCATGTGGACTAGGCCGCCCACGACCCAGCCGTTCCCGCGTGACCAGAAGACCTTGCGCCCGCTCTCCGTGCGCTTGCCGAAGTACTTGTTGTCCCGGTAGTAGAGGCCCTCGCTCGGGTCGTAGAGGACGTCCGTCGTCGTCCACCACTCGCGGTCCGCCCACTCGAGGTACTTCTTCTCGCCCGTGATCTGAGAGAGGTGCGCCCAGACCGGCGGCGACATGAACAGCGCGTCGCACCAGCACCAGGTGAAGGTGCCCCCCGCGGGCGAGGCCGCGGGTTTCCCGGCGAGTTTCTCGAGGATCTTCGGGAAGAGTTCCATCGTCGGCTCGCGGTGCGAGAGTTCGAGCCAGCCCTGCAGCACGGCGTGGTCGTCGGCGTGGGTGACGCGCGGCCCGGGCCCCCACTTCGCGCGCATCCCGAAGCCGGCGAGGGCCTCGCGGTAGCGATCGTCGCCGGAGACCTGGTGGAGGTTCGCGAGGCCGAGGTAGTACGGCCCGTGGGTCCAGTCGGTGATCCGGTGCTTGCTGGGGTTCGCGATCTGCCAGTCGGCGACGCGCTCCATGTCGCGGATCACGTCGTCGGGGGTGAGATCTTCGGCGCGGACCGGACCGGCGAGGGCGAGCGCCAGGAGGGCGCAGCAGGCGAGCGGTTTCATGGAGACCTTTTACCGGGCCGCGCCCGTCGACGCGAGGTCACTTCATGCGTTC
>JBDLIY010000729.1:0-1775 GCA_039714635.1 Planctomycetota bacterium | reverse complement strand
ACGGGTTCGCTCAGCCTCCTCTGCCGTCACCTGCCGCAGGAGGGAGAGACGGCCGTGCACTGCGACCGGATCGGCTCGTCGGCCCGGAAGCTCTCCGACCTCACGAACCAGCTCCTCGCCGTCGCGCGCGGCGTGCAGTCGGAGTCGCTCCCTCTCGACCTCGGGGAGGTCATCCGGGAGACGCTGCCGCTCCTCGAGGGTCTGGTTCGTTCGACGGTCCGGTTCGAGATCCATGTCGACGAGGAGCTCTGGCCGGTCGTGGGGGACGAGGTCCAGATCACGCAGATCCTCATGAATCTCTCGCTGAACGCCTGGGAAGCCATGGGGCGGAACGGGACGCTGCGCATCCGCGTGGAGAACGTCCATCGGGACGAAGAGTGGGCCTGCCGGCGCACCGGGTTGCACCCGTCCGGCGACTACGTGCGCCTGACGGTCGCCGACGACGGGGAAGGGATGGACGCGAAGACCCGACAGAGGGTGTTCGACCCGTTCTTCTCCACGAAGTCATCGGGGCGCGGCCTCGGCCTGGCGGCCGTCCTCGGCATCGTGCGACGGCACAGCGGCGCCATCTCCATCGACCAGGGGGAGGACGACGGAACCGTGATCACGATCGACCTGCCCCGCTGCCCGGCCGACATCCTGGAGCTGACGCCGGACAACTGGGAGGACGGTTCCTCCGAGATCCGTCACGTCCTCCTCGTGGACGACGAGGAAGTCGTCCGCGACGTGACCGGCTCGATGCTGATGACGCTGGGCTTCATCGTCGTCACCGCCCGTGACGGGGCCGAGGCCGTGGAGACGGTGCGCGACCGGAAACGTGGCTTCGACCTGGTCCTGCTCGACGTGCAGATGCCCGGGATGTCCGGCGCGGAGACGGCCGACGCGATCCGCGAGATCGACCCGCAGGCGCGGATCCTCCTCTCCAGCGGCCACACCGAGTCACTGGTGAAGGAGCAGTTCCGGACCGAGAAGGGCGTCGCGGGGTTCCTGCAGAAGCCCTACACCCTCGAAGAGCTGGAGGCGGCCATCGATGCGGTGCTCTCCCACTCGTAGCGCTTTCACGTTCGCGGTCCTGCTCCTGCTCGCCCCGGTCGCGGCGGCGGAAGGGCTCTCGATCGACGCCCCGTGGGGCGACGGCATGGTGATCCAGCGCGGCGAGCCCGTGACGGTACGGGGCGCCGCCGGCCCCGGCGAAACGGTCGTCGTCGCCTTCGCGGGGAAGAAGCGGAAGGCGACGGCGGACGGGGACGGCCGCTGGACCGTCTCTTTCGACGCGGTCAAGCCCGGGCCGGCGAGGCGCCTGACGGTCGAGACCGGCTCGGGGGGGCGGATCGAGGTGCGGGACATCCTGGCTGGAGACGTCTGGATCTGCTCCGGCCAGTCGAACATGGCGTGGACCGTCGGGAAGTCGAAGGATGCCACGAAGGAGATCGCGGCGGCGAAGTACTCGAAGATCCGCCTGTACACCGTGCCGCGCCGGCCGATGGTCCGGCCGGCCCCGATGGCGCACCAGACGTGGCATGCCTGCTCGCCGAAGACGGTGGGGGGCTTCTCCGCCGTCGGCTACTACTTCGGGCGGGAGCTCGCCAAGGAGCTCCGCGTGCCGATCGGCCTGATCAACACGAGCTACGGGGGGACACCGGCCGAGGCGTGGACCCGGCGCGAAGCCCTGCCGCCCGGCAGGCTCCGGCAGCGTCACCGGGAGATGCTCGCCTCGAAGAAAGCCGGGGCGCGCCTGCCGTCGTGCCTCTGGAACGGAATGGTCCACGCGCTCG
>JBDLIY010000728.1:0-1781 GCA_039714635.1 Planctomycetota bacterium | reverse complement strand
TTGTTTCACGCGGGGTCGATGAAGCCTTCCAGCAGGACGTCTTCGCCCAGTGGGGTCGTCGTCCACTCCTCGACCGGCAGCGGGTCGGCGATCAGGCGCACGCCGTCGCCGCCCAGCGGGCCCGGCGCGGCGCGGCCACCCAGGAGCTTCGGAGCGACGAACGCCATCACGTGATCCACCACGCCCGCGCGGAACGCCGAGGTGTGCACCTCGCCGCCGCCCTCCAGCAGAATGCGCGACAACCCCTCGGCCTTCAACAGCCGGAACGCCGCCCCGAGATCGACGTGACCGGCTTCCGCCTCCGTCACGAGGACCCGGCAACCCGCGGACTCCAGCGCCTGGCGCTTCTCCGCGGACGCCCGGGCCGTCGTCACGATCCACGTGGGCATCACCTCCGACGACGTCACAACCCGGGCCAGGACAGGCGTCCGCAGAGTCGAGTCGAGGATCACCCGCACCGGCTCGCGCGTCGAGGTCACGTCGCGAACCGTCAGGTCGGGGTCGTCGGCCAGGACGGTGCCCACCCCCACCGCGACCGCATCGACCGAACCGCGGATCTCGTGGACCAGGCGGCGGGAGTCGGGGCCGGTGATGTACTTCGAGCCGCGCTCCACGTCCGCGATCTTCCCGTCGAGCGTCATCGCCCACTTCGCGATGACGAAGGGGCGGCCGGAGGAGAGCCAGTGCTCGAACCGGGGGTTGAGCTTCGCCGCCTCGTCCGCAAGCACGCCGGTCGTCACCTCGATGCCGGCCTCCTGCAGACGCCGGGAGCCGAGTCCGGTCGTCTGCGGGTTCGGATCCTCCGCGGCGATGACGACTCTCGCCACCTTCGCGTCGATGAGCGCCTGCGTGCACGGCGGGGTCTTCTTGGCTTCGTGCGCGCAGGGCTCGAGCGTGACGTAGACCGTGGCGCCCTCGGCCGCGTCCCCGGCTTCCGCCAGGGCGTTCGGCTCGGCGTGCGGGCCTCCGAAGCGGGCGTGCCAGCCGCGGCCGACGCACCGGTCCCCACGGGCGACGATCGCGCCCACTCTCGGGTTCGGCTCCACGCGGCCCCGGCCGAACTCGGCCAGGAGGATCGCCTTGCGCATCAGGCTCTCGTCGCGCTCGCGCCGGTCGTCAATCATGGACGATCCCGCCGATGAGGGTCAGGGGGGTGACGCGGTGGATCTCCACCGTCACGAGTTCTCCGGCGAGGTCGGCCGGGCCCGGGCAGACCGCGATCTGGTTCGTCCGGGTGCGGCCGGTCAGCATCTTCGCGTTCCGCTTGCTGGGCCCCTCCACGAGGATCTCGTAGCGGCGGCCGAGGCGGACCTGGTTGATCGCGAGCGAGTGGCGCTCCTGCACCTTGAGCAGGCGCTGGTTGCGCTGCTTCTTCGCCGCCTCGGGGACGTCGTCCTCCCGGCCCGCGGCCTTCGTGCCCGGGCGGGGCGAGTACTTGAAGACGTAGGAGTTCTGGAAGCGGACGCGCTCCATCAGGTCGACCGTTTCGGCGAAGTCCTCGTCCGTCTCGCCGGGGAAGCCGACGATGAAGTCGGAGGCCAACTCGATGTCCGGCACGTGTTTCCGCGCCGCGTCGACGAGTTCCAGGTAGCGCTCCCGGGTGTAGCCGCGAAACATCCGCTTGAGCACGGCGTTGCTTCCGGACTGCGCCGGGAAGTGGAGGTACTCCATCAGCTTCGGCAACTCCCCCATCGTCCGGAAGAGGTCGTCTTCGAGGTCCATCGGGTTGCTGGTCACGAAGCGGATGCGCTCGATGCCGTCGACCTCGTGGGCCGCGCGCA
>JBDLIY010000727.1:0-1787 GCA_039714635.1 Planctomycetota bacterium | reverse complement strand
CCGCCGACAGGACGGTCCGGCGGTTTCCGGGCGCGGAGAGATACTCGGCGACCGCCTCCCACGGGCCTTCGAGGTGCGTGTCGTCGAGATCGTTTCCCTTCGCCACCAGGGCGTCGAGGAGGGCCTCGTTGCCGCTGGCGATGGCATGGACGAGCCCTTCGAGGACCTCCCGGTAGGCGCCGGAACCGACGATCACGAGATGGGCGTCGGGAACCTCGGCCAGGATTCCGGGGAGCGCCACGATGACCCGCTGGAGCCCCTTCCCCACCGTGAGAGCTCCCACGAACAGGAGGATCCGGCCGTCGGAAAACGGGAGACGCTTCAGTCGGGCCGCGACATCGGCGTCGGGAAGGTCGTGAGGATAGGCGTCGCGATAGTCGCGGACCGCTTCCAGGTCTCCCCGGTCGAGACGTCGGCGCAGTTCATCGACGAGGTCCCCGCTCTTGCCGCCCCCCGGCGCCTTCGCGATGAGCCTCGCCACCGCCGTCTCCCGCTCCCCACGCGCCACGGGGGTGAACAGGGACGTGTCCACGCCGACCCCGATGATCTTCGTGCGGCTCGCGATCCGGTCCCGACGTTCGGGACAGAGCTCGAGGAGCCGGTTCATCACCTCCCGGCTGCCGATGATCAGGCCGGCGGCGCGGCCGATGGCGTCGCTCGCCATCCGCCGGTATCGCTCGTCCCGGCGCACGGCGTACTCGATGGCGCTGCCGTGGGGATAGATGACGAAGGGGATCCCGAGGTCGCGGCACGCGTCGGCCGCCACGCTCGGCTGGGGGACGACGTGGTTGACGTGGAGCACGTCGAGTCGCGTCGTCGCGAGGATCGCCGCGAGAACGCGCGTCGTCGATCGGAGATAGCCGTCGAGCTCGGCGTCGGAGAGGTGGACGAACGCCTTCACCGGTCCTTCGCGCTGCTTGTCCGTGACGTACACGGGGGCCACGTCTCCCACGGGCAGGACGTGGAGGACGAGCGGCGCCCCGGTCGTCTTCCGGCCCGGCCGGCGGGAGACCGGGCGGCCGTCGAGATCCCACGTCACGATCCTGGAGATCGAGTCGATCCGCTCCGGCTCGGGCTCCCGGCAGATGACGTGGACCTCGTGGCCCGCCTGATTCAGGGCCGCCGCCAGGTAGCGGCTGTACTCGTTGCTTCCCGAACCGCGAAGCTCCCAGTTGTGATAAAGGCCGATGCGCATGGGGGCTGGATTGTAGTGGAGTCGGCCCGGCCTCACACCACCGTGAACCCGAGGTCCTCGATCATTCCGTGGTCCAGCCCCGGGTCCTGGCCCGGCTCCGTCAGGTAGTCGGAGACGAAGAGCGAGTTCGCGGCGTAAAGCGCCATCGGCTGCAGCGACTTCAGGTGCGTCTCGCGCCCGGCCGAGACGCGGATCTCGCGGTCCGGGCAGACGAAGCGGAACATCGCGAGCACCTTCAGACAGAACGTCGGCGTGAGGCCCGGATCCCGGTCGCCGAGGGTCGTTCCGGCGACGGGGAGCAGGAAGTTCACCGGGATCGAATCCGCCCCGGAGTCGCGGACCTCGAACGCCACCTCGACGAGCTGGCGGGTCGTCTCCCCCATCCCCACGATGATCCCGGAACACACGGACAGCCCCGCGTGACGGGCCGCGCCGATCGTCTTCTTCCGGTCCTCGTACGTGTGGGTCGTGACGATCTCGTCGTGGTGGGATTCGGCGGTGTTCAGGTTGTGGTTGTAGCGGTCGACGCCGGCCTCGGCGAGGAGGCGCCCCTCCTCCTCCGTCAGCATCCCGAGGCAGGCGCAGATCCGGA
>JBDLIY010000726.1:0-1790 GCA_039714635.1 Planctomycetota bacterium | reverse complement strand
GGCAGAAAACGTTCGGCGTCGAGACCAGCAGCGAGCCTCCCGGCGCCATGCGTTCCCGCACCGCCTCGAGCAGGGCGCGGCCGTCCTCGAGGGACAGGTGCTCGATCGTCTCGAGGCAGAGCGCCAGGTCGAACGGCCCCTCCGCGTCGTCCACGGTCGCGTGGTCGGCGGCGGCGGCGGGATCGGGGTCCACGGTGACGACGGTCGCGTCCCGGACAGAAGACGCGAGACGCGCCGCGCGCGGGTTCGGTCCGCCGCCGACCTCCAGGATGCGGACGCCGTCGCCAACGAGCGGCTCGGCCAGCCGGATCGCCCGGCGCACGGTCGGCAGCCGGTGGAGGGAGGGGAACCGCCGGTTCGTCTCTTTCCGGCGGGCGTAGAGTTCGGACCAGGAAACGCTCATGCGGTCCGCATGGTACCAGACGGTCGTGATACGATTCCGGGCGATGAGGGCGGCGGCGATCACGACGGCGGTTCTGGTGCTTCTCGCGGCGTCCTCCCTTCCCGCCGACGAGAAGAAGAGCGAGGTCCCCTCCCTCGAGATCCTCACCCCGGCCGGCGCCGGGAAGAACGTGAAGGTCTTCAACGACGACGTGCACCTCTTCTTCGTCCGTCGGGCCGGCGACGATCGCGGGAAGCTCCTGCGCGGGGTCGCGTTCGTGCTCTACAAGGCGGGCGGCCGGCCGGGGCGGCCGAGCGATCGGATGGCGAAGAGCGAGGACACGCCCCGCTGGGGGAACCCGCCGAGCACTTTCGCGCTGCCGCTCGAGGAGCGGACGCTGCCCGTGGGAGGTTACCGTCTCCGGGCGACGAAGCCGGGGTGGAAGAAGGCCGAGGTCGGCGTCGTCCAGTGCGAGTTCGCGTACCGCGATCTCGACGTGATCCACGAGAAGAGTCGGTACGCGGCGAGTCTTTCGTTCCGTCTTTCCGACCGGACGGAGAAGCGCGAGTCGATCGATCTCGTCGTGCGGATCGAGAGCGCGAACGGCGCGTTGGTGGACGGCGCGAAGCACCGGATCCGCCCGGAGAAGCAGCGCCGCGGCCACTTCGATTCGGTCGCCCCGCTCCGCCTCTCGTCGAACGCGAAGAAGCCGAAGAAGGACGCCTCGCCGGTCACGAACCGGGCGCTGAGGATCGTCCCGGGCTGCCGCCTGGTGGTGTTCCTGGACCGGACGAAGTTCAGCTGGCCGGTCCCGCTCCCGCCGGCGCGACAGCGTTCGAGCAGCCCGGACCCGGAAGACACCGACCGCGGCCGCGGCCGATAACGTCTCCTCCATACGGAGTCAGGGCAATCTCAGACCTGCAAATCGGGGTCTGACCCCGATTTGCAGGTGGACGCTTCACGCCGGGCCGCCGGGGCGTCAGGCTTCCGTCATGCGGCGGCGGAGCAGCGACGCCGGGAAGAACACGAGGAGGCAGGCGAAGAGGACCATGATCGGCAGGGTCGTGGACGGCAGGCCGAGGAAGACGGCGGCGACGAGGGCGATTCGGCGGACGCCCGCCGGAGCGAGCAGCACCGCCGCGATCCCGAGGATCAGGGCCGCCGCGAGGGTGACCCAGACCCCGAACGGCACCCAGACCCGCGTGTACGCGCCGCTCGCAAGGATCGACAGGACCTCCGACCGCTCGCCGACCCCGACCTCTTCCGCCGAGACGCCTTCCGCCGTGACCGTCACGATCCCCACCGCCGCGTCCGACGTCGTCGTGCCCGTCAGGTCCCCGCCGCGACCGTTGGTCACGTGGAGGACGCCCTCGTGCGTGAAGCTCTCCCAGTGGTGGAGATGGCCCGC
>JBDLIY010000725.1:0-1791 GCA_039714635.1 Planctomycetota bacterium | reverse complement strand
GGGCTCCCGAAGGGAACCTCGATCGCGACGCCCCGGCAGGCGTCCGACGCCCGCGGGCCGGGGCCCGGCTCCACCGGGACGATCTTCGCCTCGCCCGGAACGAGGTCCTTCGCCGCCGCGCGCTCGTCTCCGCCGAGCAGGATCTCGAACGGCTCGCCGGAGAGCGGGAGCGTCGTCCCCGCGACGAGGTCCGTGACGGCGACGGGCCGCAGAGCGCCGTCGGCGGTGCTCCACTCCACGCGGAGCACGTCGTTCTCGAGGACGAGCTTCCCGTCCTGGGCGGAGGCTCGCGCCGCGCCCGGCGGTGTCCCCGTGTACGGCAGCCCCGGTGTCACCATGCCCGTTTCCTCCTCCGGCTTCGTCCCCCGACCGCACGCGATGACGGCGAGAGCGAGGACCAGTCCCCCGAGAATGCGCATGAACCTGTCTCCTTCCCCATGCCGTCTACCAGAAGACGACGTAGAGGGCCACGGTCGCGACGACGATCGCCAGGCCCCAGGCCTTCGCCGCCGGACTGGACCGCGTGTCGATCCCTTCCTTCACCGGCAGCGTGACGGGTTCCGCGAGCGGACGGATCGCCGTGATGACGGCCATCAGCAGCGCGAGGACCGCGGCGGTGATCGCCATGTGGTTCAGGAACGCCACGTCCGGCAGGAACCAGAGCAGCAGTCCGTAGACCACGATGTTCGCGAGCATCGCGACGACGGCGGCGCGGGCCGGTGCGCGCTTCACGACCATCCCGAAGAGGAACACGACGACGATGCCCGGCGAGATGAAGCCCTGGAACATCTGGATGTACTTGAAGATGCCGCCGAAGCGCGGGTGGTCCAGAAACGGCGCGATGCCGCACGCGATGAGGACGAGGACGCCGGTGGTGATCCGGCCGATCCCCACCAGCCGCTCCGCGGGCGCGTCCGGCTTCAGGTGCCTCCGGTAGAGGTCCATCGTGAAGATCGTGGACGCGGAGTTGAGCATCGAGTCGAGGCTCGAAAGCACCGCCCCGAACAGCGCGGCGAACATGATGCCGCGCAGGCCGGCGGGCAGGATCTCGCGGATCAGCGTCGGGTAGGCCTGGTCGCCCTTCGCGATCTGGTCGCCGTAGAGCTGGAGCGCCATGATCCCCGGGAACACGATGATGAACGGGATGACGAGCTTGATCGACGCCGCGAGCATCACGCCCATCTGTCCCTGGCGAACGCTCTTCGCCCCGAGCGTGCGCTGGGTGATGAACTGGTTGAGTCCCCAGTAGAAGAGGTTCGGGATCCAGATCCCGATGATCAGCGCCGTCCACGGGATCTCCGGGTGGTCCGCCGGCAGGACCATGTGCAGCTTGTGCCCGCTCTGTTCGAAGAACTTCGCGGGACCGCCGACGGCGTCGAGGGCGAGGAAGAGCACGATCGCCCCGCCGATCAGGAGGGCGATGCCCTGGAAGAGGTCCGTCCAGACGACCGCCTTCAGGCCGCCGTAGATCGTGTACGCGCCGGCGACGATCCCGATCAGCCACACCGCCAGCGTGAGGTCGATGCCGAAGATCGTCGTGATGCCGATGGCGCCGGAGTAGAGGATCGAGGGCAGCGCGACGCCCACGTACATCATCATCATGAAGACGGCCATGACGCCCCGCGCGGCGGGCGAGTAGCGGTACTCGAGGTACTCCGGGATCGTGTAGATGCCGCTCCTGAGGAACCGCGGTAGCAGGTAGAGCGCCACGAAGACGAGCGTGATCGCGGCGACCCACTCGTAGGAGGCAATGGCCAGGCCCGCCTCTCCGAACCCGGCGCCGGCCATCCC
>JBDLIY010000724.1:0-1793 GCA_039714635.1 Planctomycetota bacterium | reverse complement strand
GATCGGAGTCGCGATGGCCACGGATCTGGCGGCCAGGCAGGCGCAGTCCCTCCTCGTCGTCGACGAGGACGAGCTGCTCGCGGACGAGATCTCCTCGGATCTCCGCGAAGCGGGATGGTCCACATCGTTCGTCGACTCACCGGCGGCCGCCCTCCTCCGCCTCGGAGAGCACCCGCACGAGCTCCTCGTGACGAGCCCCGGCATGCCCGGCACGAACGGCCGGTCCCTCCTTGCCGAGGTCCTGCGCCTCGACCCGGATCTCCGCGTGATCGTCCACACCACCCCGGACGGGGTCGACGAGGGCATCGCGGCAATGCGGGCCGGCGCGGAAGACCTCCTCGTCGCGCCCTGGCGACCCGGGCAGCTCGAGATCGCGGTGGAGCGGGCGCTCGAGAAGCGCCGTCTCCTCATCGAGAGCCGCCGGAGCCAGGAGGAGCTGGAGGACCTCGTCGAACAGAAGACCCACAAGTTCCGGTACGCCCTCCAGAAGGTCCAGGGAACCTTCAACGCCACGGTCGAGGCGATGGTCTCCTCCATCGAGGCGCGGGACTGCGAGACCCAGAACCACTGCCGGCGGGCCCGGGAGTACTCGATGCTCCTCGGCCGCCAGCTCGGCCTCGACCCGCGGGAACTCCGCAACCTGGCCTGGGGCGCGCTGCTGCACGACGTCGGGAAGATCGGCGTCCCCGACCACATCCTCCTGAAGAAGGGTCCGCTCTCCCCCGAGGAGTGGGACCTGATGCGCAAGCACCCGATGATCGGTTACCGCCTCGTGGCCCCCATCAGCTTCCTGAAGTCGGCGGCCTCCATCGTCCTCCACCATCACGAGAAGTGGGACGGGTCGGGGTATCCCTACGGGAAGCAGGGCGGGGAGATCCCGTTCCCCGCGCGGATCTTCATGGTGGCGGACGCGTTCGAGACGATCACGTCCCGGCGGTCCTACAAGGAAGCCCTCTCCTTCGACGTCGCCCTCGAGGAGATCGAGAGATCCGGCGGCACGCACTTCGATCCTCTCGTCGTGGAGGCGTTCTGCCGCGAGGAGCCGGAGGAGTGGCTCCGCATCCGGAACCAGTACATCGGTGAGCTCCGGGAGGGCCGGGACCTGGTCAAGGAGCGGGCGGCGGTTCTGGTCTGAAGTCCATCGGTTAGAATGGCCACATGATCGCGCGTCGGATCCTCCTCCTGTCCCTCCTCCTGCTCGTCCCCCTCGTCACGACCGCGGCGGAGGATTCGCCCGAGCCGGAGTGGGACGGTTCGAAGACGGAGGCCCTCCTCGCCCTCGCGAAGGAGTACCTCGCGGCGACCTCAACGCGCACGCGGGACGAGGTCCTTGCGAAGGCGCGGAAGCTCGGCGCGATCCCCGACCGGCCGATGAAGAAACTCGTGAAGGCCCTGTTCAAGGTCGCCCGGAGCGGACCGAAATCCGACGGGAAGTCGAGCTGCGTCTCGAAGTACGCGAAGTTCCCGGGGAAGTACTACCTCTCCGGCCAGGGCGGCGGGAAGAAGGGGATCTTCTTCGGGCTGCACGGCGGCGAGAGCGGGATCGGCGACGGCCGCAGCGCCCAGGGGCAGTGGGGCGCGGCGACGGGCAAGGGGCTGATCGGCGTCTTCCCCACCGCGAACCTGCCCGGCAAGCCGTTCACCTGGTACAGCCCGGACGTCGAGCAGTTCGTCCTCGAGATCATCAAGGAGCTCAAGCGGACCTACCGCATCGACACGAACCGGATCTACGTCGCCGGCCATTCGCTGGGCGGCTCGGGCTCGTTCCACATCGGGCCGCGGAACGCCGACAT
>JBDLIY010000723.1:0-1805 GCA_039714635.1 Planctomycetota bacterium | reverse complement strand
GATCTTCCGTCGGAACTCCGTCTGCCGGGCAAGCCGGAAGGAGAGCGCCTCCCGATGAAAGCCGCCGAAGCCGGGACCCGCGCAAAGGAAGCCCGCGGCCGCGTCGTCGTTCTCTCGGCTCCCGACGACGCCACCGTGGACGACGTCTGGCAGGCCGCGCTCCTTCTCATGGACGCCGGTGCCGCCGGGATCGAGTTCGAGTAGGCCCGATCGACCCCGCGAATCGCGGTACGCTGGGGACGGCACTCGGGAGGTGAGCCATGAACCGGAACGTCGCCGTACTCCTCTTCGTCGTCGGCCTCGTGGCCCTCGTGCTCGGCATCTGGATCGTCATGCAGTCCGGCGGTGAGCCGGCCGACATCCCGACCGACCCGCCCCCCGCGCCGGACGTCGTGGAAGGAGAGGACATCCCCGACGTGCACCCGGGGCACGATCCGAAGGACCCCGCGCCTCCGCCGGCCGAAGAACCGCCCGCGCCGGATGCCGGGCCGGCCCCCGAGCCGGAGGCACCCCCGACCCCCGCCGTCGATGACGCGGGCGCGGTCGAGAAGATGAAGGCGCAACTCGACGGGGTGACCTGCTCGCTCAGCGTCAACGACCTGGAGGTGAGCGCCGCCCTCGGCATGATCGCCGCGCTGGCCGGAGTGGAGATCGACACGAGCCAGGCGGATGCCGACAAGCTCGCGCAGAAGGTGTCGTTCTCGTTCGACGAGGCGGAGATCCTGGACGCCGTGGAGTTGGTCTGCACGACGAAGGGGCTCGAGTACGAGATCGGGCCCGACGGGATCATCGTTCGCTGATCACCCGTTTCGCTTGCCGGTGTAGCGGTCCACCCGGATGCGCCGGATGAGCACGTCCGCGAGGTCGCGCCCCTCGATCGACCGCTCCTTCACGCCGCCCTCGTCGATGATCGCGCGGATCTCCGCCGGATCCTCGATCGCCTTCTCTGAGCGCCGGAGATGGTAGGCGTCCATCAGGTGCGATCCACGACGAGACCGGGGATCTCGCCCGACAGCCGCTGGATGCGCTCCCGCGAGACCTCCGGGCAGTTGCGGAGTTCGAGGGCGCGGAGGCCGGTGATCCCGGCGATGCGGTCCAGCCAGCCATCCGTCATGCGGCGGCAGCTGTAGAAGCCGAGTTTCGTGAGCACCGGGAGCATGGCGAGGATGGGCAGGTTCGCCGGGTCCAGCTTCGGACACATGGGGAGGTGCAGTTCGGCGAGCGAAGGCAATCCCTCGAGGTGGCGGAAGCCCTCGCCGGAGATCGGCGCGTCGAGGCCGAACTCGACCAGATCACGGCAACCGGACAGGGTGGCCAGGCCGTCGTCCGTGATGCCGTCGCCGGTGACATAGAGCTCCTCGAGTTTCCTGATCCGCGCCACGTGAACCAGCGCCGCGTCCGTCAGGTTCGAACAGCCGTCGAGGTAGACGACGGACAGCGAATCGAGGTCGTGGATGTCCTCGAGGTCGCGGTCCACGACGTCGTCGCCCTTGACGGCGGTGGTGTCCGCGGGCAGGGCCGCGAGTTGTGCGGCGTTTCGGAAGACCCGGATGTCGCCCATGGCTCTCTCTCCCGTGGTCATTGTACGCTTCGAGGTCATCGAGGAGCGCGATCATGAAACTGACGAAGGAACAGGACGCCTACGGCCGGGCGATGCTGGACTGGCATCTGGGGAACGGGGGCTTCGAAATCGTGGAGCGGGACGATGGGTTCATCGGCCTCTCCTCGGGGCCGCAGATCTACCTGGCGGAGTTCCGCTACTGGCCGGAGTTCGAGAAGCGGGCGATCCGGCTCGCGCGGGGGCG
>JBDLIY010000722.1:0-1808 GCA_039714635.1 Planctomycetota bacterium | reverse complement strand
TCCTGCTCTCGCCGGGGAACGCCCTTCCGCCGCTCGCCGGCGTGCGCCACGTCCTGGCCCTCCAGTCGATGCACTACCGCTACGTGCCGGACCAGATGGCCGCCTCCCGCGTCCGCTACTTCCGCATGCTGGTGCCGCTCTCTGCCCGGCGGGCGGCGCGCGTGATCTGCGTCTCCGAGGACCTGCGGCGCGCGCTCGGGGAGGTGGCGCCGGGGGTGGTGTCCGAGGTGATTCACGAGGGCGTCGACACCGCGGTGTTCGAGCCGGACGGCCCCGCGGCGGAAGGATCTCCGTATCTCCTGTACGTCTCCTCGCTGAACCGCTTCAAGCGCCCCGACCGCGTCGTGGAGGCGTTGGCGGCGCTGCGGGGAGAGGGGTTCGAGTCGCCGGTCCTGCGGCTCGTCGGGCGCGCCGACGCCGACGACCGCGCGCGGGTCGAAGGGCGGGCGGCGGAACTCGGAGTCACGGACCTCGTCCGGGTCGAGGGCGTCGTCGGCCCGGGCGAACTGGCGATGCTCTACCGCGGCGCCCGGGCGCTCGTCTATCCCTCGGCGGTGGAGACCTTCGGCCTGCCGCCGCTGGAGGCGATGGCGTGCGGTTGCCCGGTCGTCGCGTCGAACCGGACGTCGGTGCCGGAGGTCTGCGGCGACGGGGCCCTGCTGGTGGACCCGGACGACGTGCCGGCGCTCGCGGAGGCGCTCCGGCGCGTGCTGACCGACGAGGACCTGCGCTCGGGCCTGGTGGAGCGGGGCTTCGCGAACGTGTCGCGCTTTACATGGGAGCGGGCGGCGGAGGAGACGCTGCGGGTGCTGCGCGAGGCCTGCCTTGCGTAAATCCTTGGGGAGCGCTTCAGACCGCCCGTAGCCTGCCCGCTTCGCACGGATCGAGGGCCACTGGATGTACATCCTCGGCGTCAACGCCGCGAGCCACAACTCCGCCGCCTGCCTGGTGCGGGACGGACAGCTGCTCTCCTTCGTGGAGGAGGAGCGGTTCGACCGCGTCAAGTACTCGACCGCGTTTCCCTCCCGGGCGATCGGGTACTGCCTCGACCACGCGGGCATCGGGATGGGCGACGTCGACGAGGTGGCGATCGCCGGCCTGCCCCGCAAGGAGTTCGTGCTCTCCGGGATGTCCCTGCTCCGGCACTTTCGCCGGCCGTGGTACCGGACGTGGCTGCGCAACCAGATGCTCGTCACCGCGGGGACCCGGGACTTCCGGCAACGCGGCCGGCTGCGCGGCGCCCTCGCGTTCCGCGGGCCCGTGCGCTACGTCGAGCACCACCGCTGCCACGCCGCGAGCGCGTTTCACCTCTCGCCCTTCGACACCGCCGCCATCCTCACGGTGGACGCGCAGGGGGACGGCCTGGCGAGCGCCATCTACGAGGGCGAGGGAAACCGGATCCGTCCGCTGGCGGGGTATCGGTTCCCCGAGGGCTCGATCGGGCACTTCTACGACTGCATCGGGGAGTTCCTCGGCTTCCGGCCGGTGAAGGACGCGGGCAAGACGATGGGGCTCGCGTCCTACGGGGACCCGGACGCGCTTCTGCCGCGGATGGAGAAGCTCGTCACGTTCGGCTCCGGCGGTCGGGTCGAGTTCGACGTCGACTTCCTGAAGCACGAGCGGGGCCGGCGGTCCTGCGCGCGCTTCACGAAGGAGTTCGGGCCGGTCCTCGCGGACGGCGAGGAGCCGACGGAGCCCCGGTTCGCGAACGTCGCCGCCGCGGGGCAGCGCCTGCTGGAGAAGGCGATCCTCCACCTGGCGGAGCACGCCCGGGAACTCACCGGGGCGAAGCACCTGTGCGTCGCGGG
>JBDLIY010000721.1:0-1813 GCA_039714635.1 Planctomycetota bacterium | reverse complement strand
CAGCGGCGTGTTGAGCGCCTCCGCTGAAGGAGGCGGGCTTCCAGTCGGCTCCGAGCAGGGACTCGAGCGCTCGCTGGAGGTCGGCTCTCATCCGGTGCGGGAACGTCTTTTCCACGATCCGTAGCTTCTCGTGATCCTTGTCCCCGAAGTGCTTCCAGAGAGCGTCGCCGACCAGTCGGGAGTTGAGATCCAGGTCACCGGTCATCAGCGGCGAGCGGGAGTCCGATTCCCTCCCGGACACGTCACGGGCCCTCGTCCGGCGGCCCGAGGGCCTTCGCCGCCGCCCGGCCCTCCTTCGTCAGGTAGAAATGGCGGCGGCCCTGGCTGACCTTCTCCGCGAGGAGACCACTCCTCAGGAGCTCCTCGACCCGCGCCTTCGCGCGGCTCTTCTGGTCGTCGGGAACACCGCGGCCATAGAGGTTCTCGATGGGGGTGGTGTGCGTGCGCCCGACCTTCCCCTTGCGGAGCAGCGGGCAGAGGATACGCCGATCGAGCTCCTCCGCCGTGAAGCTCTCATCCCCCGTTCGTACACCCGGGGAGCGAGCGGAGAGACCGAGGATCGCCCGGATCCGCCGGAGGACCTTGCCCTCCAGAGGCTGCCTGACGTGGGGAACATCCTGGTCGGCCCGGCGAAGGCGCTCCCGGGCCTCCCCCAGCGTGAGGCCGGCCTCGGAGGCGAGGTGCCGGAGAGTTCTGGAAGAGGATCCTCCTGCCATCACGCGCCGATTGTAGCAGGCCCGGCCAGGCCCGGCGGACAGGCAGGCCCGAAGGGACCGAGGGCTGACACTTCGGTCTCTCCCCGGTCCGGCTCCTGAGCCCGTGGGAAAACGACATCGGCGGTTTCGAGCGCGGGCAGAACCCCGAGAAGGGGTCGAAGTGCGGGTTCGATCGGGCCGTCCTGTTGACACCCGTCGAGGTGCGGGATACCCATGGAGGGCGTGCCGCGTCGGCAGCCACCCGTGCCGAGGGGAGCCGCAGCGATGGTGGACGAAAACAGGGGTCTCGAGTTCCTGCCCTGCCTGGATTCAGAGGAGATGGCGGCGGCCCGGCGGGCCGAACTCGAAATCCCCCGCGAGCAGGCCGCCGCCCTCGGCGTGTCGGCCGTGGAAGCCGCGGAGACCGGCGCCTACCTGGACGAGGCCGGCCGGCGCGTGGAGTGGGGGCCCCTCGTGGCGAGAGCCCGCGACGCGAAGCGCAGCATTCCGCCCGACGAAGCGCTGCCGGAGCCGCCTCCGAAACAGCCGCGCGTCACCCGGGTCCAGGTGACGAACGAGACCACGCTCGGGGCCGCGCACCGGCTCGTCCGGGACGGGCGGCGCCCCCTCGCTCTGAACTTCGCCAACGGGATCCAGCCGGGCGGCGGGTTCCTCGGCGGGGCGCGGGCGCAGGAAGAGTCGCTCTGCCGGTCGAGCGCGCTGTTCGAAACGCTCGTGGGCGATCCGATGTACGAGTATCACCTCGGCCGCCCGACGGAGGACTCCACCACCTGGGCGATCGTCTCCCCGGACGTGCCCGTCTTCCGGGCCGATGACGGCACGCCCCGCGCTCAGCCCTGGTCACTCAGCTTCCTGACCTGCGCCGCGCCCTACGCACCCGACATCGGCCGGGCGAGGTCCGCCGACCTCCTCGGGAAACGCATCCGGCGGGTGCTGGCCATCGCCGCCGCCCGCGGATACGAGGCCCTGGTCCTGGGGGCCTGGGGATGCGGCGTGTTCGGCAACGACCCGGCCCGCACGGCGCGGGACTTCCGGTCCTCCCTGGAGACGGACTTCCGCGGCGTCTTCGCGGAGGTGGTCTTCGCGGTCGTCGACTG
>JBDLIY010000720.1:0-1818 GCA_039714635.1 Planctomycetota bacterium | reverse complement strand
AGCACCAGGGGCGCGGCGACACGGGCCGGTCCCTCCCGCGCCGCCCGTGCGAGGGACGCGTGGAGGATGACGGTCACCACGAGCCCCGCGACGACCGCGCCGATCGCCAGGGGGATCCTCCAGGGCGAACCCGGCAGGAAGACGTAGAAGCACGCCGACGCGGCGACGCCGAGCAGGAGCACGACGATGCGAAGCAGGACTCCGGGCACCGCGGTCAGGAATCTCAACGCGCGCCTCCGGCCCCGTCCCCGGCGACAGCCGCGGCGAAGGACTCCTCGAAGTCCGTGAAGATCTCGCGCAGGGCCTGCTCCCAGCCGTCGACGAGCGCGTCCGACGTGCGGTCGGCGACCGCGACGCGCTTCTCGTACCCGGCGGAGACGAGGATCCTCACCTCCCCGCTCGCGCTCCGCCCGAGACCGAACAGCTGCATCGAAACGACGGCGTGCGGGGCGTCCTTCTTCGAGTAGTCCCCGAGCAGCTTCGTCACCGTCCCCTCGATCCCGTGCGTGGCGTCGACGAGGGAGGAGGCGTCGATGACCGTCTCCGTCACCCGCGCGGCCCGGAACCAGCTCGCCGCCTCCTCGCCGATCATCTCGGCCGGCGCGACGAAGAACCGGTGATGGAAGTCGCTCTCCCAGGTCCCGTCGGCCAGGCGGTAGACCATCTGCTCGCCTTCGTAGCGGCGGGAGATGTCGAACCGGGTGACGACGAGGCGCGTGTCCGGCGCCGGCTCGCGCGCCGGCGCGTCCCGGCGGACCTCGAGCGCCCAGCGTCTCGTGTCCGGGTAGTCCTGGCGGATGCTGCACGCGGGCAGCGTCGCGACGAGCGCGAGGATGACGAGCGGGATCCGGATCTTCATCACTTCCCCCTGTCCCGGCGGCTGGTCGGCGGCGGGTCGCCGAAGAAGACGGCGGACGGGTGTCGCTGCGCCGCCTCGGTGAGGCCCTTCAGATCGGCCATCAGGCCGCGCAGGCTCTGCAGGGAGTCCCGCAGGTCCATCCCTTCCCGCCGCGCGATGACGTCGAGCTTCGCGATCATGCGGTTGATCCGCTCCATCGTGTCGGGGAGGTCCGTGGCGAGATCGCCGGTCAGCTGCTTCAGGTTCTCAGAGACCGGCCGGATGTCGTCCGCCACGAGCCTGTCAAGTCGGTCGACCAGGCCCGAGAGGTTCTCGATCACGCCTTCGTCGATCGACTTTTCGAGCCGCGCCACGGCTCCGGGCAGGTCCTTCGTCCCGTCCCGGATGTTCGCGAGTGTCGTGGTCACGTCGCCCTCGATTACGGTCCGGAGGGCCGCCATCGTGTCCTTCATCTCGGCGACGGTCCCCGCGATGTCCGCGTCGCGGAAGTCCCTCACGATCGCCATCGCGTCCGCCTGCAGCTGGTTCATCACGCTCGGCATCGAGGGGATGTAGTCGAACTCCGGATCCCACGTCAGCTCGCGCGGGGGAAACTCCTCGGGGTCCACCCGGCTCATCTCGAGGTAGGAACCGCTCATCAGCCCGCCGGAGGCCAGGCGAACGCGAAAGCCCCCCGACACCCAGCCCTTCAGCCGCTGGTGGACCAGGTCGGGATCCACCTGCCCGATCAGCCGGGGCCGGCAGGAGAAGACGATCCGCACGAGGCCCGCCTCCACGCCGTATCTCGTCAGGACGAAGCCGATCGACTCCACCTGTCCGAGCGCGACCCCCTGGATCCGGACGGGGTTGCCCACCTCGAGGCCCTGCACCGATTCGTCGACGTAGGTCTCGAACAGGAGCTTCGGGCCCTGGCCGGATCCCCCGAGCACGATCAGGAAGACGACCCCGATCGCCAATGA
>JBDLIY010000719.1:0-1822 GCA_039714635.1 Planctomycetota bacterium | reverse complement strand
AGCATCCGCGCGCCCATCGAGTGGAACGTGGAGACCCACAGACCGTCCGCCTGGAGGAGGTCGTCCACCCGCTCGCGCATCTCCCCCGCCGCCTTGTTCGTGAACGTGATGGCGAGGATGCCGTCGGGCGGCACGCCCTGCTCGATCAACCACGCGACGCGCCGCGTGACGACGCGCGTCTTCCCCGACCCGGGGCCGGCGAGGACGAGGAGCGGGCCATCCAGATGGGTGATGGCCTGGACCTGGGATTCCGTGGCATCGGCGAGGAGAGGGTTCAATCGGACCTCATCAGGGCGTCGTCACAGGATGTAAAGCCGACTTTAACCTCATCATCTTACCCGGCCCGGCGACGGAATCTCCTTGGTCCGCGAGGTTGGCCCCCACACCCTTGAAACATGGTACGTGGAATCGGCGTGGACGCGGTGGAGATCGACCGGATCCGGCGGGCCCTCGAGCGTCACGGGGACACGTTCGCGACCCGGATCCTGGCGGGCGGCGAGTTGGACCTGTTCCGGGAGAGCACCACCCCGGAGGTGTTCCTGGCCGGCCGCTTCTCGGCCAAGGAAGCGGTGATGAAGGTCCTCGGCACCGGCTGGGCGAAGGGCGTGACCTTCAACGACATCGAGGTGGCGAAGGACTCCGAGGGCGCCCCGATCACCCACCTGTCCGGCGAAGCGGCGATCCGCGCGAAGGCCCTGGGGATCCGGCGCCTGCTGGTCTCGATCACCCACACGAAGGGCCTGGCGGTGGCCACGGCGCTCGGGGACGACTAGTCCGGCGGCTTGTCCGCGGCCAGCGCCTTGATCTCCGGCAGCACGAACTCCTTGTAGAGGATCTTCGCCGCCGAGCCGATCGGGACCGAGAGCAGCATCCCCACGAAGCCGAAGAGCGCCCCCGCCACGAAAACCGAGACCAGGATCGTGATCGGGTGCAGCCCGACCCGGTCCTTCAGGATCCAGGGCGTCAGCGCGTAGTTCTCGAACAGCTCGACAACGATGAAGACCGCGGCCGTGAGGATCGCCAGGTGGATCGACTGCGTGTCCAGCAGCGCGATCGCCACGGCGGGGATCAGACCGATCACGGCGCCCACGAGCGGAATCAGGCTCCCCACGCCGGTCACGACGCCGAGCAGCAGGGCGTAGGGCAGGCCGACGATCGCCAGCACCACGGCGATGATCGCCCCCTTGATCACCATGATGAGGAGGCGGCCCTTGAAGAAGGCCGAGGTCGCCTCGTCGATCCGCCCGAGGATCGAGACGACGCGATCCCGGTACTGCCCCGGCAGGTGTTCGAAGACGCGGTCGCGCAGGCTCGTGAGCCCCATCAGGAAGTAGAAGAGGTAGATGGGGATGAGGACGAACGCCGTGAGGAAACCGAAGACGTCGTAGACCGCGCTCGACACGGCGGCGATCGACGACTTCACCGCCTTCTCCCCGGTCTCGGAGATGTAGTTCTGCACCTGCTCCGCGCCGATCGGGTAGTGGCGGAGGTCCGGATTGTCGGAGAACTTCGACCGCATCTGAGTCATCCAGTTCACGAGGAGCTTGAGGTAGCCCGGGTCGTAGACCTCGTTCCCGTTCCGGTCGTGGAACCAGACCACGGAGCCGTCCGGTTGCTTCTCCGAGGTGAGGTCCGGCTCCGTCGACTCCACGCCCGAATCGGCTCTCATCGCGCCCTCGGGCCCCTCGGCCACGACCGGGTCCTCCGGCGCCTCGTACGTCTTCTCCCCCACCAGCGCCTGGTACATGTCCCCGACCTGCGCGATCAGTGTCGGGACGGTCAGCGCGATGAAACCGATCAGGGCGGCGTAGAAGAAGACGAA
>JBDLIY010000718.1:0-1826 GCA_039714635.1 Planctomycetota bacterium | reverse complement strand
CGTCACCGCGCGCAGCGCGGACCGCCTCGAGGCTCTCGCGACGGAGATCCGGGACGCCGGCGGCCGGGCCGTCGCGGTCCCCGCCGACGTGAGCGAGAAGGAGGAGGTCTTCGCGGCGGTCGAGCGGGTCGTCGCCGAACTGGGCCCGATCGACCTGGCGATCGCGAACGCGGGAATCTCCGCCGACGGGGCCGACCTCGACTCGACGGAGTACCTCTACCGCGTGAACGTTTTCGGGATGCTGGCCCTGTTCCACGCCGTCCTGCCGTCGATGCGGGAGCGCGGTCGCGGCCACCTGGTCGGCATCGCGTCGATCGCCGGCTACCAGGCGTTTCCCGGGCGCGGAGCCTACTGCGGGTCCAAGGCGGCGATGCGGATGGAGCTCGAGGCGCTGCGGACGGAGCTGGGGCCGGCGGGGATCGCGGTCACTTGCGTCAACCCCGGGTTCATCCGGACGCCGCTGACGGATCGCCACGACTTCGACATGCCCTTCCTGATGGACGCGGAACCGGCGGCGAGAAAGATCGTCGCCGCGATCGGGAAGCGGAAGGCCGTCTACGACTTCCCGTGGCGGATGTCCATGATCTCCCGGATCCTGCGCACGATGCCGCGGCGCTGGTTCGACGCGTTCGCACGGAAGCGCGGGGAGGGGAAACCGAGGACGCAGGCGAAGTCCGGGGAGACGTGATGGACACCGGGGAGCTCCGGGAGCGCGCGATCCGGGCGGTGCGGACGCTCGATGAGTGCCGGGGCTGCCCGAGGGACTGCGGGGTCGACCGGGCGCGTGGCGACACGGGCTTCTGCGGAACGGGCCGGTTCGCGCGGGTCGCGTCCGCGTTCCCCCACCACGGCGAGGAGGACTGCCTCCGCGGCACGCGCGGCAGCGGGACGATCTTCTTCGCCGGCTGCAACCTCGGCTGCGTCTTCTGCCAGAACCACGATATCAGCCAGGGGGACATCAGCCAGGGGGACATCAGCCAGGATCCGTCGGCGGGGCAGGAGACGACGCCGGAGGAGTTGGCGTCGATCATGCTCGGCCTCGAGCGCCACGGCTGCCACAACGTGAACCTCGTCTCGCCCTCCCACGTCGTGCCCCAGATCGTCGAGGCGCTGGCGCTGGCGGTCGACTTCGGGCTCACGGTCCCGGTCGTCTACAACACGAACGCCTACGACTCCCTCGACTCGCTCGCGCGGATGGACGGTCTCGTTTCCATCTACATGCCCGACGTGAAGTTCCGGGAGCCGGCGACGGCGGAGCGGCTCGCGGACGCGCCGGACTACCCGGAGCGGATGCGGGCGGCCGTCGCCGAGATGCACCGGCAGGTGGGCCCGCTCGAGATCGGCCCGGACGGCGTGGCGCGGCGGGGCGTGCTCGTCCGTCACCTCGTGATGCCGGGGCAGGGCGACGAGACGGCGGCGATCCTTCACTGGCTGGCCGACGAGGTCTCGCCGGCCACGTACGTCAACCTGATGGGCCAATACCGCCCGGCGCACCGGGTCGGTCCGGAGTTCCCGGAGATCGACCGCCGCCCGACGTCGGAGGAGCTTCGCGCGGCGGTGGCGGCGGCACAGGCGGCGGGGCTCGCGCGGCTGGATGGGGTGAGCCAGGGTCGGAACGAGTTGTAGCTCGCGGACGGACCGGCCCTCGCGTGCGCCCGACGCCTGCGTGTTCTTCGCCCTCGCCCGCTTGCGGACCGGGGTCGGTGCTGCACCCTGCGCACGCCGCGAGGGGTCAGACCCCGAGGGATCTGACCCCGGTACGGGCTCGACAACCCGACTACTTGTCCTTCGAAGCCTTCTGCATCTCGTCCATCTTGCGAAGGAGC
>JBDLIY010000717.1:0-1828 GCA_039714635.1 Planctomycetota bacterium | reverse complement strand
GGTCCGGAACCCGGAGATGACGGTTCCCGAGCTCATGGAGATCCTGCCGGGGCCGGACTTCCCCACCGGCGCGCTGATCTGCGGGCAGAGCGGCATCTACCAGGCCTACACGACGGGCCGCGGCCACCTGTACCTGCGGGGCCGGGTCGAGGTCGAGGAGCGGAAGAACGGCGAAGCGCTCGTCATCACCGAGATCCCCTACGCCCTGAACAAGACGCGCCTGATCGAGAAGATCGCGGAGTGCGTCCGGACCGGGCGGATCGAGGGGATCCGGGCGATCAACGACGAGACGGACCGCGAAGGGATGCGCCTCGTCGTCGAGCTGAAGCGCGGCGAAGACTCCCGCGTCGTCCTGAACAACCTCTACGAGCACACGCCGCTGCAGGACACGTTCTCCTGCATCATGATCGCGCTCGTGGACGGGAGACCGCAGACGCTGTCCATGCCGGAGATCATCCGCGAGTACATCCGGCACCGCATGGAGGTCATCCGCCGGCGGACCCAGTACCTGCTGGACAAGGCGGAGCGCCGCGCGCACATCCTCGAGGGGCTGCTGAAGGCCCTCGACCACATCGACGAGGTCATCGAGACGATCCGCAGTTCGGCCGACGTGCCGAGCGCCCGGATCGCATTGATGGACCGTTTCGATCTCTCCGAGATCCAGGCCGACGCGATCCTCGAGATGCGCCTCTCGCGCCTGACCGCGCTGGAGCGCGACAAGATCGAGAACGAGCTGGCCGCGCTGCGCGAGAAGATCGCCGAGTACAAGGCGATCCTCGCGGACGAGGAGAAGGTCAAGGACATCCTGGTCGAGGAGCTCGAGGACGTCGCGCGTCGCCACGGCGACGAGCGCCGGAGCGAGATCGCCGAGGAGATCGAGGGCTTCGTCCACGAGGACCTCATCGCCGACGAGAACGTCGTCGTCTCGATCAGCCACGACGGCTACATCAAGCGGCTGCCGATCGACACCTACCGGACGCAGGCGCGGGGCGGGAAGGGCGTCACCGGCACCGACCTCCGGGAAGGCGACTTCATCGAGCACCTCTTCATCGCCAGCACCCACGACTACATCCTGTTCTTCACGGACCGGGGGAAGGTCTACTGGCTGAAGGTCTACCGGATCCCGGAGCTCGGCCGGACGTCGCGGGGGCGCGCGATCGTCAACGTCCTGGAGATGGACACGGACGAGAAGGTCAGCCAGGTCATCCCGGTGAGCGACTTCGGCGGCGACCGGTACATCCTGACCGCGACGGAGCGGGGCGTCGTGAAGAAGACCCCTCTCGCCGCCTACTCGCGCCCGATGAAGACCGGCATCATCGCCCTCCGGCTCGACGAGGGCGACAGCGTGATCGGCGTCCGCCTGACCGAGGGGGACCAGCACGTGATGCTCGGCACCGCGAACGGAAAGGCGATCCGGTTCCCGGAGGAGGGCATCCGGGTGACCGGCCGTGTCTCCCGCGGCGTCCGCGGAATCCGGCTGGCCAAGGACGACCGGGTGGTCGACCTGGCGATCCTCAAGGAGGGCTTCGACGTCCTGACCGCCTGCGAGAACGGCTACGGCAAGCGGACCTTCGCCAACGAGTACCGCGTCCAGGGCCGCGGTGGGAGCGGGACGATCAACATCCGCACCACGAAGCGCAACGGCCGTGTGGTCGGCGTCAAGGCCGTGACCGACGAACTCGACGTCATCATGATGACGGAGGCGGGAATGACGGTCCGGATCCCGGTGGCGCAGATCTCCGTGATCGGCCGCGCCACGCAGGGCGTGCGCCTCATCAACGTGAAAGAGGGCGACCGCCTGCTCTCCCTGGCGAAGGTCGCGCCGGAG
>JBDLIY010000716.1:0-1838 GCA_039714635.1 Planctomycetota bacterium | reverse complement strand
CCGGGCTGGACGGTGAAGTGGTGGTGGGTCGGCCGAAGGTCCCACTCGTCGTCCGTCGTCGTGAGCGAGACCGTGACCTCCAGCGGCCGGGTCGTCGGGTTCGTCACCCGGTAGGTCGTCTTCCCGTCGGCGGAGCCGTCGGGCTTCACCCCGACCGGATCGGAGGCGAGGGCCACCGGCAGCGCGCGCGCCCGGTCGATCTGGGCCAGGTGCTCCGGCGTCATCTCCCGCGGGTCGATCACCGCGCCGACGGGGAGGGTCGCGACGGAGATCCGGTCCTTCCGGACGGTGACGAGGTTCATGTGGTGGAGGTACCCGGTGCCCGGCCGGTCGAAGGGGATGCCGCCGCCGGTGGTGGCGAGGGTCATGTAGGTGATCCCGTCGCGGACGCCGTCGAAGCGCTGGCGGTGGGTGTGGCCGCCGAAGATCGCGGTGACGTTGCCGGCCTCGACACAGAGTTCGTGGATCTTCGCCCAGTTGTTCGGGGGATAGAACTCCTCGACCCAGCGCGGGTGGTGCATGAAGAAGAAGACGTGGTCGTACTTCTTCGTCTCCGTGAGGGTCTTCTTCACGAACGCGAGCTGCTCCTTCGAGAACTTCACCAGGTCCGGCGCGCCCCAGCCCTTGCGGTTCTTCTCGCGGTCGCCCTCGTCCGTGTAGAGCGCCACGAAGGCGGCGTTCTTGTGGCCGAACCAGTACCAGAGCGGGCCGAAGTGCTTCTCGTAGTTGCCCTCGTGCTGGCCGGGAGGCGCCGTCTTCGTCGGGCGCCAGTAGACGTCGTGGTTTCCCGCGACCGGGTACCAGGGCATGACGAGCCCGTTCATGATCACGCGGAACTCCAGCATCTGGGCGAGCCAGGCCCCCTTCGCGTTGTAGCCCTGCACGAGGTCGCCGACCGTCATCACGAGATCGGGGTCGAGGAGGTTGGCGTCACCAACCGCCTTCGCCAGGACCTTCAGGCCCTCGCGCGGCCCGCCGGTGCGGTCGCCGAAGACGAGGAAGTGGAAGACGCCTTCCTCCTTCGGCAGGGGGAGGAGCTTCTTCACCGGGCGGTCGGTGTGGACGTGGCGGTCCTGGGCGAGGACGGCGGTGGCGGCGAGCAGGACGAGCAGCGGGGCGAGTCGTTTCATCGGGCTCTCCGGAGCTTTCGCTCAGGGCATCTTCGGTTTCTCGACGATCGTCGCGTTGCGGATGTAGTCGATCTTCGGGAACCGCTGGAGGTACGCGTTTCCGAGCCGGCGCAGCTCGGCCTGGTCCGGCGTCTGGCCGTGGGCGGAGCTGATCCGGAAGACGCGGTCCATCCCGGAGACGACCTCGCCGAAGGGGGCGAAGCCCTGCGCGTCCAGGTTTCCGTTGTTCCCGAGGTTGATGAAGACGTCCGTCGTGCGCGAGTTCGGGCTCGAGGTCTTCGCGAAGGTGATGCGGCCCTGCGAGTTCGACTGGCGGACGGGGTCGTCCTTGATCTTCTGGTCCTTCCAGCGCGCCGTCTTCGAGGGCTCGGCCGCGATGCCGAACTGGACGACGAAGCCGGAGAGGACGCGGTAGAAGCCGGCGCCGTCGTAGTAGCCCTCCTTGACCAGTTCCAGGAACCGCTGCGCGCCGAGCGGGGCCCAGTCCGGGTGGACGGCCACGACGAAGTTTCCGGCGGTCGTCTCGAAGCGGACCTCCGTGACCTCGGTTGGCGCCTTCGCGGGCCTGTAGTCCGGGTTGTCGACGGTGGACTCGCGGGGCGGCTTGCTCTGGCAGGCGGCCAGGGCGAGGACGGCGAGGAGGAGGATCGGCGTCAGGGTCGTTCTCATGGGATCACCTTCGCGGTCAGGATGCGGCAGAGCTTCGGG
>JBDLIY010000715.1:0-1846 GCA_039714635.1 Planctomycetota bacterium | reverse complement strand
GTGGACGTGAAGTCCACCCTGGAACGTGAGTGCCATTCCGTATCTCGCAGGGGAATCGTCAGCGGGTTCAGCGCAGAACCCGGGCCCGGTGTTTCTCACGCATCTCGCGCGCCCACAGAGTGTATTCCCACTGCTCGATCGGACGGCTCTTGATTCCGGCCTCCACCTCGGCGGAGAGAGATTCCCAGGACCCCTCCCGGGCCGGTTCCCGCGAGATGAGCCGGAGGACGTGGAAGAGGTCGTCCACGGCCACGGGATCCGAGACCTCCCCTTGCGACAGCCCGAAGGCGGCGGCCCCGAGCGCGGCCGGCGTGAAGTCGCCCCGCGCGAGGGCGGGCGAGACCTCGCTCCCACGCCCCAGCTCCCCGGCCAGCGTGCGCAGGTCCGCCCCTTCCCGGGCGGACACCGCGGCCCGGGCGGCGACCTCCCCGTCCGCGAAGACCGCGTCCCGCACCCGGACGCGCTCCTTCCGCATCCGGGAGAACCGGATCACGCGGTCCCGGAGCATCCGCGTGCGCACGAGGGCGGAGAGGTCCTCCCGGTGCTCGACCGGCGTGATGCCGTAGCGGTCGCGCAGGTAGACCTCCAGCGTGACGTCCGCACCGAACTGCGCCGTCACGGCCCGCTCCCGCTCCGCGAGCTGACGCGTGACCTCGGCCCGCAGGAGATCCGGCGGAACGGCGATCCCTTTCTCCCTCGCTTCCCTCTCGAGGATGGTCGCGTCGATCAGGTGCGTGAGGGCCTCGTTCGCCCGGTCGCGGAGGTAGCGGATCACGAACTCGCCGATGTCGCTCTCGCGGATCTTCTGCTCCCCGACCTCGGCGACCACGCGGTCACCCGGGTCCGGCTCCCCGTCCGCGGAGGGCATGGTGGATTCGGCCCGCGGAAGCCGGGCGGGGCGGCGTTCGGGCACGGGATCGGGCGTCGCGCAGGCGGCCACGAGAACGAGGCAGAGGACCCCGGCGAGGATGGGAACACCCGTCACGGGAATCCCTCCGAACCTCGGTACCCCCATGCCTCCGACCCTCTGCGCCTCGGCGCCTCGTCACTTCCGCAGGTACTTCACCCAGTCCAGGTAGGCCTTGTTCCGCTTCATGTAGTTCGTCTCGGCCGGGTTGTACCCGATGCGGCCGGCGGCGCCCTGGTAGAACTCGTGAAAGATGCCGTAGACCCAGGTCCGCTCGTCGATGTTCCCGTCCTTCAGCAGCCGCACGATCGACTGGGCGATCTTCTTCTTCACGTCACGGATCCGGCCGTCCGCCCTCACGTCGCGGAAGCGGATCCGGATGGCATTGGCCGCCTTCTGACGGTACCCGGGCTTCTCCTTGCCGTCCTTCAGGATCTCGACGACACCCGCCCAGTCGTAGAACGAGCCCGAGGGGTCCGCGTAGGCGTTGATGAGGTCGAGCTTCGGATCCTTCTTCGCCTCTTCCGCCTTGAGGCGGGCGACCTCGATCGCCTCCTTGCTCTTCGCAACGATCCACTTGCCGGTCGGCAACTCCTCCAGCGTCGGCGCCTTGCCGAACGCCGGGGTCGCGACGGACGCCAGCCCGACCATGACCAGGAAGACAAGAAGAATCAGAAACGTCCGCCCCACGACGACCTCCTACTTGCAGATCACCACGCGCTCGCCGCCGGCCAGGTTGCACTGGGTGCAGATGTGCCGGACCTCTTCGGCGCTATTCGCGTCCTGGGTGACGGTCACGCCCTTGCCGCCGCAGTTCCGGCACGCCTGAAGCTCGAACCGGAGGACCGTGAGGACACCCGCGGTCTCCGCGAAGTGCACCCTCAGGAACCGCTCCTTGTCCTTCGACCCGGCGGCGTCGTTCCACCACTCGTCCGGCGA
>JBDLIY010000714.1:0-1853 GCA_039714635.1 Planctomycetota bacterium | reverse complement strand
CGCACGGGCGCCGCGAAGGGTGGGACGGGCCTCATCGCGACCGGCATCGCCGGGAACTACGTCCGCGAGTGCTTCTCCGGATCGGAGGGAGCCGGCGACGAGCTTCCCCCGACCCTCTTCGTCACGGGGTACCCGATCTCCGAGGCGGCGATGGACGAGTTCCTCGACGACGTCGAGGAGGTCATCGTCATCGAGGACGGCTATCCCTTCGTCGAGGAGAAGCTCCGGGGCCTGCCGTCGAAGAACCGGATGCCGGTCCACGGCCGGCTCGACGGGACGCTCCCGCGCACCGGCGAGCTGAACCCCGACCTGGTCTCGGCCGCCCTCTCCGGGTCCGGGATCGACGCGTCGCCGGAAGAGATGCCGCTGGCCCCGCGCCCGCCGGCCCTGTGCAAGGGCTGCCCGCACATCGTCACGTACGAGGTGCTGAACGACGTCCTCGCGAACATGAACGAGAGCCGTGTCTTCTCCGACATCGGCTGCTACACCCTCGGCGCCCTGCCCCCCTACAACTCGATCCACAGCTGCGTGGACATGGGCGCGTCGATCACGATGGCGATCGGCGCCGCGCGCGCGGGTCTCCGCCCGTCGGTCTGCGTGATCGGCGACTCGACGTTCATGCACTCCGGCATGACCGGCCTGATGGACGCGATCAACGAGGACGCGCCGATCACCGTGATCCTCGTCGACAACGCCACGGTCGGGATGACCGGCGGGCAGCCGACCGCGGCCACCGGCGACAAGCTCTACAACATCGTGAAGGGACTCGGGACACCGGAAGATCACCTCATCCGCGTCGACCCGGCCCCGAAGAAACGTGACGAGATCCGCGAGGTGATGATGAGGGAGTTCGCCCACGAGGGCGTCTCGGTGATCATCGCCGCCCGGGCGTGCATCCAGGAAGTGCGGCGGATCGTCAAAGCGAAGAAGGCAGCGAAAGAGGCGGGGAAGGCATGAAGTACGACATCATTCTCTGCGGCGTCGGCGGCCAGGGCATCCTGACGATCGCCACCCTCATCGACCGCGTGGCGCTCCGTCTCGGCCTCGAGGTGAAGCAGGCCGAGGTCCACGGCATGGCCCAGCGCGGCGGCGCGGTGGAGAGCCACCTGCGCCTCGCCGACGGCCCCATCGCGTCCGACCTCATCCCGAAGGGCAAGGCGGACATGATCCTCGCCGTGGAGCCCATGGAGACGCTGCGCTACCTCTCGTGGCTCGCCGACGACGGCGCCGTGGTCGCATCGACGACGCCCTTCGTGAACATCCCGAACTACCCGGACATCGAAGAGGTCCTCTCGGTCATCTCGAAGTTCGAGAAGCACGTCCTCGTGGACTCGAAGACGCTGGCGAAGGACGCCGGCAACGTCCGCGCCGAGAACACGGTGATGCTGGGCGCCGCTTCCGGCTGGCTCCCCGTCGACGGCGAAGTCGTCCGCACCGAGGTCGCGGAGATGTTCAAGCCCAAGGGCGAGAAGCTCGTCGAGGTGAACGAGCGGGCGTTCGACCTGGGTCGGGCGGCGGCCCTGGAAGCGATCGGGTAGCTACTTCCAGGGCTGTCACGAAGGCTCGGGTTGATCGCAGGGCCATGTCAGCAGGAAGCACGGCGGACAGACGCCGGTGTTTCACCCGTCGGCCTGGCTCCGTGGGAAACGAACCGGGCCCGGTTTCCCCCGTGGGAAAACGATTCTGGTGGTTCGGGCCGGGGGAACACGACGGGGCGTTCCTTCGCCGGCGCAGGCACGATGCCGGTGTGAGGCCCGCGGGGTTCCGACGGCGAGGAAGCGTGCGACGACTGCCCTCGGTCTACTCCCGATCGAAGACAGCCTGGTTCCGTGGGAAAATGAACCGGGCCCGGT
>JBDLIY010000713.1:0-1853 GCA_039714635.1 Planctomycetota bacterium | reverse complement strand
TCGCCGTGATAGCGCAGGGTACTCGCCGGCATGTCGTACGTGCCCTCGCGCAGGGGGACGAAGGAGTACGAGACGTCGAACGTGCGCCCGGCCGGCGTCGGCGGGACTTCGCCCCGCCAGACCTCGTCCGGACCGAGAAGCGGGAAGACGTCCCGGTCCGGGGCGACGCGGGGCACTTCCACCTGGCGCGCGGCCACGGTGCCCCGGTTCCGGAGGGCGACGCGGACCGTGATCTTCTCGCCGACGCGAGCCACGGCCGGCTCCACGACGACGTCCGGGACGGACAGCCGGGCCGGCACGACTTCCGGTTCGCCCTCGAGCGCCTCGTCCGCGAACCGCGGGACGAAAGGGGCCGGCTCGCCCGTCGTCCCCCCACACACCGGGCAGGGGCCGGGCGGCCTCGACGACGCGAATCCGCAGGACGGGCAGGAAGCCGCCGCGTCCTCCGGCAGGGACTCGCGGATCCGGACCAGGCTCTCGAGGATCGGACGGAACCCGTCCGGACGATCCGCCGGGGACTTCGCGAGGCAGGCGAGGACGAGGTCGGAGAGCTCTCGCGGGACCGCCGGGTTCAGGTCCCGGGGCGCGGCGGGGTCGCGCCGGAGCACGAGGTAGATCTGACTCTCGAGAGACTCCGCGCGGAGCGGCAGCTCGCCGGTCAGCATCTCGAAGAGGACCGCGCCGAACGAGTAGACGTCGGTCCGGCCGTCGAGGGCCCGCACGCCCTTGAGCTGCTCCGGGGAGACGTAGAGCGGAGTGCCCGCGCCGATTCCCTCCGCGGTCGTCTCGAGGGCGGCCGTCCGCATTCGGGCGATGCCGAAGTCGGAGACCTTGCCGACGCGATCGCGCGTGACGAAGAGGTTCGCCGGCTTCACGTCCCGGTGGATGACGCCTCCGGAAGGACTCTCGTGGGCGTGGCGCAGGCCGAGGGCGAACTGGCCGGCCAGGTCCACGGCCGCCGGCAGGCACAGGCGCGGTTCCGAGGCGAGGAGTTCGGCGAGCGTCGTTCCGTCGACGGCTTCGAGGAAGAGGCGCAGTACGCCGCCGTCCTCGACGGTGAACAGGGCTTCGACGACGTTCTCGTGGCGCCCGAGGCCGATCCAGGTCTCGACCTCGCGCCCGAACCGGCGGCGGATCCGGACGTCGGCGCGGAGATCCTCCCGGATGGACTTCGCCGCGTAGCGTTCGCCGGTCTCCCGGTCGCGGACGATGGAGACCACCCCCATTCCGCCGGGATGGACCCGGAGAACCTCGTACCGACCGGCGATGACGCTCCCCGGGATCTCGCTCATGAAGTCACCATGATAGCCATCCGCGCGGCCGCGTGTCTCTTCTGCGCGGAAAGTCGAATTCGGACGTGGAACTCCGTAGAATCCCATGCGGGTATGGGCAACCCGAAGCAGGGAAGGAGCCCCGATGAATCTCGCTCATCGCCGGATCGGAGACGCCGACGTTCTCGTGCTGCCGGTCCACCGGCTCGACGCCGATCTCGTCCCCGCGTTCAAGGAGTCCTACCGGGCCCTCGCGCTCGGCGGCGGCCCCCTCGTCATCGACCTGTCGGAGGTCGGTTTCATCGACAGCATGGGCGTCGGTTCGCTGCTGGGCTGCATGCGGCGCCAGCACGAGCGCGGTTCCACGCTGCGGCTCTGCGGCGTCCAGTCCACGGTGGCGGCGACTTTCTCGATCCTGAAGCTGAGCCGTGTCTTCGAGATCTACGACACGCGCGAGGACGCCGTCCGCGATCAGCCGGGCGACTGAGCCTCGTCCCCGATCATCCGCAGGGCCGCCGCCTCGGTATTCTCACTGCGCATATTCTTACCACGAATACCCGATCCCTGAATCCAGCTCCGACC
>JBDLIY010000712.1:0-1859 GCA_039714635.1 Planctomycetota bacterium | reverse complement strand
GCAGGAGCGCTGCCTCTCCACCGCCAACCGCAACTTCCGGGGCCGGATGGGCTGCCGCGAGTCGGAGATCGTCCTCGCCAGCCCGGAGACGATCGCCGCTTCCGCGATCACGGGGCGGTTGACGGACCCGCGCGACATCGTCACGGAAGAGGTGACGTCATGACGGTCTGGAAGTACGGAGACGACGTCAACACGGACATGCTCTTCCCCGGCAAGTACACGTACACCTGCTCGACGGCGGAGGAGATCCTCCCCCACCTGCTGGAGGACCTCGACCCGGAGTTCGCGGGCAGCGTGAAGGAAGGCGACCTCCTCCTCGGCGGGAGCAATTTCGGGTGCGGGTCGTCGCGGGAGCAGCCGGTGCTGGGCCTGCGCGCCGTCGGCATCTCCGCGGTCGTGGCGAAGAGCTTCGCCCGCATCTTCTACCGGGCGGCGATCAACCAGGGGCTCGTGCTGGTCGAGTGCCCGGACGCGGTGGACGCGTACGAACCGGGCGACGAAGTCGTGGTGAATGCCGAGGGCGGAACGATCCGCGTCGGCGACAGGGAGTTCACGTTCCCGGGGCTGCCGCCGGAGATCCTCGCGATCCGCGAGGCCGGCGGCCTGCTTCCGTGGACGCGCAAACAGCTGGGAGATGCAGAGTGAGACTCTACGAGCACGAGGCGAAGAAGGTCTTCGCCGAAGCCGGCCTGACGACACCGAAGGCGGGAGGGGTCGTCTCTTCCGCGGCGGAGATCGACGGCCTCGACGTCACGTACCCGGCGATGGTGAAGGCGATGGTCCTCACCGGAGGTCGGGGCAAGCGCGGCGGTGTGAAGAAGGTCGGCAGCGCCGAAGAGGCGAAGGCCGCGGCGGAGGCGATCCTCTCGCTGACGATCGCGGACTACCCCGTCGAGCGCGTCCTCGTCGAGGAGGCCGTCAGCGAGCGCGGCGCCTGCTACGTCGGCGTCACGACGAACCCCGCGAACTACCGCCTCATCGTCATGGCCAGCGCGGCGGGCGGCGTGGACATCGAGGAGACGGCGGCCACGAATCCGGACGCGGTCCTGCGGCGCGAGGTTCGGACGAACGACCTGACCATGCCCCCGGCCCTCGTGACGGAGTTCGGCGAATTCCTGGCCGCCGGGCTCGGCGACGGCACGCCCGCGGCGGCGCTCGGCGACGCGGTCGCCCGTCTCTACGCCGGCTTCCAGTCCTTCGAAGCCAAGGTCGCGGAGATCAACCCGCTGATCGTCACGACGGGCGGCGACGTGATCGCCGCCGACGCGAAGATGGTCATCGACGACAACTCCCTCTACCGCAACCGCAAGCTCTTCCAGTTGCTGGGGATCACGGAGTCGCGCCACGACAGCTCCGAACTCAGCCGGGACGAGCGCCGCGCGCGCGACGCGGGCTTCCCCTTCGTGGACCTCCTCCCCGAGGACCACGCGAAGGACCCCGACAGGATCTACGTCGGCCTCGTGCCCGGCGGCGCCGGCTACGGGATCTTCTCCATCGACGAGACCGCGAACGTCGGCGAGCGCTTCTTCGGCGGCAAGGTGGTGCCCGTCAACTTCATGGACTCCGGCGGCGGACCGAAGCTCCACACGGTCGCCGAGATGTTCCACATGCTCATGGACAAGGAGATCGTGGACGTCATCGTCACCAGCCGCTTCGGCGGCATCTCCTCCTGCGACGTCTTCATCCGCGGCCTGATCAAGTGCCTGCGCGACCGCCACGCCGACGGCCGCCGCGTCCTGCCGGTCCACGGCCGGATGGTCGGCACCGACCTGCCGGGCGCCCGCGCCTTCCTCGAGAAGGCGAAGATCGAGACGCCGGAGGAACTGAAGGACATGGAGATCGTCGTCGGCAACAGGAAG
>JBDLIY010000711.1:0-1860 GCA_039714635.1 Planctomycetota bacterium | reverse complement strand
TCCACTGGAGTTACTGATGGGCAAGAAGGACAAGTACCGCGACACTCTGATGCTGCCGAAGACCTCGTTCAACATGCGGGCGGGGTTGATGGAGCTGGAGCCGCGGCTTCAGAAGCGCTGGAAGGGGTTCGACCTCTACCGCCGGACGTTGGACGCCGGGCATCCGAACGGGAAGTTCGTCTTCCACGACGGCCCTCCCTACGCGAACGGCTCGATCCACCTCGGGCACCTGCTGAACAAACTCCTGAAGGACTTCGTCGTCCGCTCCCGCCAGATGAGCGGCTTCGAGGTCGACTACGTCCCGGGCTGGGACTGCCACGGCCTGCCCATCGAACACCGGGTGATGAAGGAACTCGGCTCGCAAGTCGAGACGATGACGACGCAGGAGATCCGGAAGCGCTGCGCGAAGTACGCCGGCAAGTACATGAAGCTGCAGGCGAAGCAGCTGATGCGGCTCGGCACGATGGCCGACTACGACCATCCGTACTACACGATGGACCGGGCGTACGAGGGCGCCGTCCTCGACGTCTTCACCGCCCTGGTCGAGCACGGCCTGGCCTACCGCGACCTGAAGCCGGTCCACTGGTCCATCGAGAACCGCACCGCTCTCGCGGAAGCCGAGCTGGAGTACTACGACCGCGAGGACACGAGCGTCTTCGTCCTGTTCAACGTCCCGGACCCGTCGGTCCTGCCGGCCGGCCTCAATGCGCCCGATGGGGCGACCGTTTCCCTGATGATCTGGACGACGACGCCCTGGACGCTGCCCGCGAACCTCGCCGTCGCGGTGGCGGCGGGCGCGGACTACGGCCTCTTTCCGGTCGAGCGCCCGGACGGAACGCACCACGTCGTCCTCGCGGACGGCATGCAGCAGGCGGTCCTCGGGACCGATGCGGACCCGGTCGGCCGCGTGAAGGGCGCCGAACTCGTCGAGAGCGGCGCCGTCTACCAGCACCCGTTCCTCGAGCGCAAGAGCCCCCTCGTCGCGGCGGACTACGTGACGCTGGAGGACGGCACGGGCCTCGTCCACACGGCGCCGGGCCACGGTGCGGACGACTACCACACCGGCATGAAGCACGGCCTCGACATCTACTGCCCGGTGCAGGGCGACGGCACCTTCGACGACACCGTGCCGGAGTGGCTCACGGGCCTCGACGTCTGGTCCGCGAACCCGGTCATCACGGAGCGCCTGCGCGAATCGGGCCACCTGTTCCGCGACGAGAAGTTCACCCACAGCTACCCGCACGACTGGCGCGGCAAGACGCCGACGATCTTCCGCGCGACGGAGCAGTGGTTCGTCGCCGTCGACAAGCCGTTCGGCGACGAGTCGAAGTCTCTCCGCGAGCGGATGCTCCGCGCGGCCGGAGAGGAGATCACGTTCGTTCCGGACTGGGGACGGAAGCGCCTCGCCGGGATGGTCGAGTCGCGTCCGGACTGGTGCATCAGCCGCCAGCGGACCTGGGGCCTGCCGATCCCGGCGTTCGTCACGCCGGCGGGGGAGACCGTGCTCACCGCGAAGTCGGTGGCGGCGGTGGCGGACTACGTGCGCGAGCACGGCTCGGACGCGTGGTTCCGGGACGAGCCGAGAGAGATGCTCGCGGCCTGGGACGTGAAGAACGACCCGGACGCGCCGGTCGGCGTGGACGTGGCGACCCTCGACAAGGGCGGCGACATCTTCGACGTCTGGTTCGAGTCCGGCTCCTCGTGGAACGGCGTGTTGAACGCCCGCGACATGGGTTACCCGGCGGACCTCTACCTCGAGGGCTCCGACCAGCACCGCGGCTGGTTCCAGCTGTCGCTGCTGCCGGCGCTCGGCAAGACGGGCGTCTCGCCGTTCAAAACGGTCCTCACCCACGGCTTCAT
>JBDLIY010000710.1:0-1862 GCA_039714635.1 Planctomycetota bacterium | reverse complement strand
CCAGAGTTCGGGAGGCGGGAACGCGCTCGGCCGCCCTCGGCCGCGGTCAACGGTCCAGGGCCACGAGGACCGGGTAGTGGTCCGACCACCGGCCTACCGTGGCGTCGTCGGTGACGACCTTCGCCGACCGGGCGCGCCGCGCCGTCACGGCGTCCGCGAACACGATATCGATTCGCCTCCGCACCCGCCGGACGTCCCTCATGTCCTTCTTCCAGCGCGGGATCAGCGCCGGGGAGCCGAAGGTGTAGTCGGCCTCCGGGTCGTGCCGGTGCGTGAGGTCGACGAAGCCCGCCGAGAGGAATGCGTCGGTGATGCGGAAGTCGAAGTGGATCTCGCCGTCGATGAGACCGTGCTCCCGGAGGTACTCCTCGTCGTGGCGGATCTCGGTGTTGAAGTCGCCCATGACGAGGACCGCGCGCCCCTCGGCGGCCAGCGCCCGCGCACGCTCCGCGACGTGCCCGGCCCCGTCCACCTCGCCCGGCCAGAAGTGCACGACGAAGACATCGAAACCGTGCGTGCGCGCGTGGAGGTAGCCGTGGTGGAAGCCCTCGACCCGCCGCTCGACCACTTCGATCGGTGCGCTGCTGGTGAGGGCCACCGGATAGCCCGACTCCTTGTGCATCACCGCGTGGTCGTGGCCCCATCCGGCCGCCAGCGTCGCGAGCCCTGCGGCGTCCACGTGGTGGACCTCCTGCAGGGCGACCATCGCCGGACGCTGATCGGCGAGCCAGGCGGCGGCCTCGTCCTGGTGAGTCTGATCGTCGAACAGGTGGTAGGTGTTCCAGTTGACGACCAGGAGCGGCCGCGTCGCTCCGCACGCGGCGAGGCCGAGCAGAAGGAGAGAGAGGATGAGCGTCCAGGGACGGACGACACGTCCACCCTCGTCACCGGTTCCCGCCGTTCGACCCGTCTCCATGCCCCGAATATGCCCCCTGACTTCGCGTCCGCGGGAGGATTCCTGGCGCCCGGCGCGGAGGGCCCGGTTGAACGGGGATCGCCGGGCAAGGTAGATTGCCTCCATGGTCCCCAGAACCGCTCTCCGTGCCCTCGTGCTCGCCGCCCCCCTCCTCCTCGCCGCCTGCCGGACCCCGGTCGCGCCCGCGGAGCCTTCGCCGGACCGCCCGCCGAACATCGTCTACGTCCTGGCGGACGAACTGGGCTACTTCGAGCTGTCGTGCCTGGGCCACCCGAACATCCGGACCCCGCACATCGACCGCCTGGCGGAGGAGGGTGTCCGGTTCACGCACGCGTTCGCCGGCGCCCCGGTGTGCGCGCCGACCCGCGCCAGCCTGATGACGGGGAAGCACCTCGGCCACACGTCCGTCCGATCGAACGGCGGCGGGACGCCGCTGAGGGCCGACGAGACGACCGTCGCGACGATGCTCTCGCAGGCCGGCTACGCGACCGGCGGCTTCGGCAAGTGGGGCTGCGGCGGGCGCGGCTCGACGGGCGTGCCGGAGAAGCACGGCTTCGACGTCTTCCTCGGCTACTACGACCAGGTCCACGCGCACACCTACTACCCGGCGTACCTCGTGAAGAACAGCGAGGAGTTTCCGCTGCCCGGCAACGCCGGCGGCCGGGAAGGTGAGACCTACGCCCACACCGTCATCGTGGAGCAGGCGAAGGAGTTCATCCGCGCGAACCGGGACCGCCCCTTCTTCTGCTACCTGCCGGTGACCCCGCCGCACGGGATGTTCGACATTCCCGACGACGACCCGGCGCTGGCGCTCTACGCCGACGAGGACTGGCCGCGGGAGGCGATGCGGTACGCGGCCATGGTCACGATGCTCGACCGCCAGGTCGGCGAAATCGTGGAACTCCTTCGCGAGCTCGGCCTGGAGAAGAACACGCTCGTGCTGGTC
>JBDLIY010000709.1:0-1869 GCA_039714635.1 Planctomycetota bacterium | reverse complement strand
CCGGTGTGAAGAACCGGCGCCGGTACGCGTTGTTCCACCGTCAGCGTGGTTCAGTAGTCCTGCAGCGCCCGCACGTCCCACGTCCCGCCGATCAGCGCCTCCATGCCGCGCACCGCGGCCGAGGCGCCCGACAGCGTCGTGATCACCGGGACGTTTCGCGTGATCGTCTCGCGGCGGATCTTCGCCTCGTCCGTCTTCGGGCCCTTGCCCGACGGGGTGTTGATCACCAGCGCGATCCGGTCGTCCTTCAGCCAGTCCAGGACGTTCGGGCGGCCCTCCTGGATCTTCTTCACCATCTCCGCCGGGATCCCGGCCTCGGCCAGCACGCGGTGGGTCCCGCGCGACGCGAGGATCGTGAAGCCCAGCGCGATCAGTCGCCGGGCGATGTGCACCGCCACCGGCTTGTCGCTCTCCTTCACCGACAGAAAGACCACGCCCTCCTTCGGCAACCCCGAGTAGGCCGCCATCTTCGCCTTCGCGAACGCGCGGCCGAAGTCGAAGTCCACCCCCATCACCTCGCCCGTCGAACGCATCTCCGGGCCCAGGATGATGTCGCTTCCCGCGAAGCGGTTGAAGGGAAAGACCGGCTCCTTCACCGCGATGTGGGAGATCACCGCCTCCTCCGTCACGCCGAGGTCTTTCAGCTTCTTCCCCGCCATCACCAGCGCCGCCACCTTCGCGAACGGCACGCCGGTGGCCTTCGAGACGTACGGCACCGTCCGCGACGCGCGCGGGTTCACCTCGATGAGGTAGAGCGTCTCGCCCTGCACCGCGTACTGGACGTTCATCAGGCCCTTGACGTCGAGCGCCCGGGCGAGGGCGTCCGTCGCGCGGCGGATCTCGCCCTTGACGGTCTCCGGCAGCGTGAACGGCGGCAGCACGCAGGCCGAGTCGCCGGAGTGGACGCCGGCCTCCTCGATGTGCTCCATGATCGCGCCGATGACGACGTCGTCGCCGTCGCTGACCGCGTCCACGTCGATCTCCACCGCGCCCTCGAGGAACTTGTCGATCAGGACCGGCCGCTCCGGGGAGGCGTCCACCGCGTTCGCCATGTAGGTGGTCAGCGACTCCTCGTCGTAGACGATCTCCATCGCGCGGCCGCCGAGGACGAAGGACGGCCGGACGACGACCGGGTAGCCGATCTCCGTCGCGATCGCGATCGCGTCCTCGTTCGAGACCGCGGTCCCGTTCGGCGGCTGGGCGAGGTCCTCGCGCTTGAGCAACTGCTGGAAGAGCTCGCGGTCCTCCGCCAGGTCGATCGAGGCCGGGGAGGTGCCGATGATCGGGACGCCCGCCTCCTCGAGCTTCCGGGCCAGGTTGAGCGGCGTCTGGCCGCCGAACTGGACGATGACCCCCTTGGGCTCGAGCACGTCGCAGATGTTGAGCACGTCCTCGCGCGTCAGCGGCTCGAAGAAGAGGAGGTCGGAGGTGTCGTAGTCCGTGGAGACGGTCTCCGGGTTCGAGTTGACCATCACCGTCTCGAACCCCGCCTCGCGCAGGGCGAAGGAGGCGTGGCAGCAGCAGTAGTCGAACTCGATGCCCTGGCCGATGCGGTTCGGGCCGCCGCCGAGGATCACGATGCGGTCCTTGTCGGAGACCCGCGCCTCGCACTCGTCGCCGTACGTCGAGTAGTAGTACGGCGTCATCGCCTCGAACTCGGCCGCGCAGGTGTCCACGAGCTTGAAGGTCGCGACGACGCCCTTCTCCTTGCGGACGGCGCGGACGTGGAGTTCGTCCTGGCCGTACAGTGTCGCGAGCTGGACGTCGGAGAAGCCGTAACGCTTGGCTTCTCTCAGGAGGCCCCGAGGGAGGTCCTCCACTCGTTCGTACCTTCGGAGGTCGTCCTCCATGTCGACGATTTCACGGAGG
>JBDLIY010000708.1:0-1883 GCA_039714635.1 Planctomycetota bacterium | reverse complement strand
ACGAGATCCCCCGCTGGCATCCTCTGGGTTCGTACGGTGGGATGCCGTCCTCGAGGTCAGGGTAGTCCGTCGCTTGCATCTCCCAGGTGACGATTCCGTCCTTGACGAAGATCTCCCAGCTGCACCCGCCGGTGCAGTTCACGCCGTGTGTGCTCCTGACGGTCCTGTCGTACTGCCAACGATTCCGGTAGAACTCTTCCCACTGCCTGGTCTGCGGGGAGACGACGTCTTGGATCCAGCTCATGATGTTCGTGCTTGGTTTCGAGTGTGTGGGACTGAGGGGCGGTCGGGGCTACATCGTCGCGCGGGGCTACATCGTCGCGAGCTGCCGGTCGTACACCGTCGCGTTCACCGTGCGCTGCTTCCGGCCCTTCCAGAAAAGCGCAAACAGTCCGAACAGCACCGCACAACCGCCGAGACCGGTCAGCAGCAGCATGATGCCGTAGTCCTTGGGCTGCTGGAGTTCGTGTTCCGCGTCCGCCTTCCGCAGGAACGCGACCAGGGAGGCCACCTCCTCCGGGTCAAGGGGATTGTCCTTGTACGCCCGCTCCATCACCGGGAACGGCTGATTGCCGAGCACCGCCCGAACTCCCTGCCCGCCGAGCCGGGAGAAGACCTGGGTCAGATCCTTGGCCAGGATTCCGCCTCCGATCACCGCGTCGTTCTTCACGTGGTGACAGGAGTTGCAGGCGGGCCCACCGTTGGCCAGTCGTATCCGGCCCTGGAAGATGTCCTGGCCCTCGACCGGATCACCCGACCCGTCGTCCTCGCCGGGCCCGAACAGACCGTGCGCCGCGTCCAGGTAGGCGAGCAACGAGTCCATCTCGGTATCAGAGATCACGTTGTCCGTCATCACGACTTCGCCGAAGTGCTTGAACGCCGTCACCGCACGCTCATCCCCGGCCTTGATCATGGATTGGGAGGATCGGATGAACTGCGCGAGCCATTCGCGGTCGCGGATGCGATACGTGACGTACTTGAGGTCGGGCCCGAGTCCGGGCCGGCCGCCTTCGCCGATGGTGTGACAGGCGATGCAGACGGAGTTGAAGACCTCCTCACCGGTTCTCTGGGCCGGCGCGCGCTGGGTCAGCACGACGGCACAGCACAGGCTGGCCGAGAGGAGGAGGAAGCGATGAGCCATGGAGCGAGGTGTACTCATGGTTGTTCTCTTGGCAGCGACAGGTTGGCTGCGACAGGTTGCCTGCGACAGGGCATACGCCTGGCGGATTGGAGTCGAGGATCGGCCGGCGGTGGCATGCAGCGCGACGGCTCCGGCACCGGACGCGATATTCCGATCGGTTCTCGCCACGGCCAGTGGGTGGCTGGCAGCGGCCGGATACGCAGCGCGTGTGACGCGCAATGGCATTCGCTGGATGGCCGACAGTGGTCAAGACAACCTCAACTCAACGGACCTCGGTAGCGCTTGATGCTGGAGTGGCGGCATGTTGCCAGAAGTGGACATCTCGCCCAAGTACAGAACCCGCGAGGTGCGCGACTTCTTGACCGTAGTTGCGCGTACAAAAAGCCCCACCGTGGTACGGAATAGTGGCTCTGCGCGCATATCACCAAATCGTCACTCGGTGATATGACGACATGATGGCGGCTCGCCGTGCTCGGCGTAGCCCGAGCCGCTCCCGCTACGCTGTCATGGCGAGCCCGCCGCGGCAGACACTGTCGGGGGTCGCTCTCCCTGGCACTCGGGGCAGACCCGGCGACCTCCGGCGCTGGATCAGGACGCGGCCGTGCGGGCCGACGTCTGCTGCGCGACGGTGTCCAGCTCGTCGCTGGTCAGGTGCTTCGCGGCCAGCTGGCACACGACCTCGTTCTCGCGGAAGACGTGAAGCTTGAGCAGCTCCACCAGCGCCTTGCCCTGCTCGATCGCG
>JBDLIY010000707.1:0-1884 GCA_039714635.1 Planctomycetota bacterium | reverse complement strand
CAGCTTCGCCCCGGACGCGGCCGACGACCACGAGACGGTGATCGCCGTCGTCAACCCGCGCCCGGTCCGCCGGACGGAAGTCGTCGAGCGGCTCGTCGTGCTCCAGCCGGAAGGGCCGGAGTGGGACGAACTCGGGCTGTACGACGAGGCGGGGAACGCCGTGCCGTTCGAGGTCTCCGAGGTGCACTACGTGGAGCGATTCTGGGGGATCGACTACCGCGAGGCGTTGACCTTCCCGCGGCAGCGCGAGCGGTTCGACACCTACCTCGCGACGTTCCCGGAGCGGATGCACCGGAGCGTGGAGCGGAAGGACGAGTCGGACTGCTTCTTCAACCTGCGGTTCGTGGCGGAGGACCTGCCGCCGCTCGGCCACGCGAACTTCTTCCTCGAGCCGCGACGTGACGCGGCGGCGGGGCCGACGTCCGACGGCGGCGTGGTGGTGGCCGGGGACACGATCGGGAACGAGCACCTCTCCGTCACGCTCCATCCCGACGGGACGTTCGACGTTCTCGACAAGAGGACGGGCGAAACGTTCGCCGGGCTTTCCCGGCTGGCGGACACCGAGGACATCGGGGACGAGTACGACTTCTGCGCCGCTCCGGATTCGGAGACGGTCACGTCCCGCGGCGCCGAGGGGGAGGTCGTCACGGTGGCGGCCGGCGGTCTCGTCGGAACGCTCGAGACGACGTTCGCCCTCTGGCTGCCGGAGTCGATCCACCCGGACCGGCGGCGTCGCGGCGAGCGCCGCGTGCCGTGTCCGGTTCGGGTCCGCGTCACCCTGCGCCGGGACGCCCGGGCCGTCGACGTCTCGGTGGCGTTCGAGAACCGGGCCGACGACCACCGGCTCACGGCGCGGTTCCCGACGGGGATTGCCTCCGGCGTCCTGGTTTCGGACGGGCCGTTCGTCGTCCACGACCGGCCGATCGAGAGGCCGGCCGGCGAGGACTGGGTGCAGCCTCCGCCGGACACGTTCCCGCAGCAGGAGTTCTCGCTGGTTTCGGGGAAGGGCCGCGGCCTGGCCGTGCTCTCCCGCGGGTTGCCGGAGGTGGCGGCGGAGCGGGACGAGGCGGGCGGTACCACGATCGGGCTCACGCTGCTTCGCGCGGTGGGCTGGTTGTCGCGGGACGACTTCGAAAGCCGCCGGTGCATGAACGCGGGGCCGACGATCCCGACCCCGGGCGCGCAGTGCCGCGGCGTGCACCGCTTCCACTACGCCGTGGTGCCGTACGACGGCGACCGGGTCGCGGCGGGCCTCGCGCGGATCTCGGACCTCTGGCGCCACCCGGTGATCGGGAAGCAGGGCGTGAAGGCGGGGCTGGTGCCGGGCGGGGAGGGACTGTTCGAGACCGCGGACGAGCGGACGGTGGTCACGGCGGTGAAGCGCCACCGCGAGCGCGACACGCTGGTCGTTCGGCTGGTCAACCCCGGGCCGGACCCGGTTCAGGAGACGCTGACGTTCGGCCGGCCGGTCGCGGCGGCGTGGCGGACGGACCTCCTGGAATCACGGGAGGCCGACCTCCCGGTCGCTGACCGGACGATCGGCCTCACGCTGGCGCCGCACGAGATCGCGACGCTGGAGATCGAAATCTGCTAATCGGGGTCTGACCCCGATTAGCAGTTTTACTCGCCCAGCGCCTTCCTCGCGCGGGCCACCAGGCTCGGGGTCTTGGCGCTCTTCGCGTAGGGCTCCACGCCGTTGTAGGAGCGACTGCGCATCGTGCCGTACTCGATCACCTTCTTCGGGTTCGGGTCCACCCGCGTGTGGTAGACGCACATGTTCTCGAGCGCGTCCCAGAAGCCCCGCTGAGGCGCCTGCTCACCGTCCATCACCAGCGCGAGCACCTTCTCGAAGGAGGGCAGGCTCTTCTTCGCCTGGCGCGGCAG
>JBDLIY010000706.1:0-1893 GCA_039714635.1 Planctomycetota bacterium | reverse complement strand
ACGCCGAACGCCATCAGGCTGACCGGGATGAGGGCCAGCGAGTACAGCAGCACCATGCGGGCCGTCGTCGTCCCCGCCGTATCGACGACCGGCAGCATACGCAGACCGCCGCGGCGGTAGTCGTCCCGGTACATCCACGCGATGGCCAGGAAGTGCGGGATCTGCCAGACGAAGAGGATCGCCCCGAGGACGTACGCCCCGGTGTCGAGCCGCCCCGTCGCCGCCGACCAGCCCATCATCGGCGGCAGCGCCCCGACGATCGCGCCGGCCAGCGTGTTCAGCGTGGTCAGGCGCTTGAGCGGTGTGTAGAGGGCGACGTAGACGACCGCGGCGAGGAGTCCGAGCGCGGCGGTGAGGCCGTTCACCGCGCCGAAGAGCAGGGTGGCGCCGGCCGCGAGGAGGCCCAGGGAGAAGAGGAGCACCGACGTCGGTGTCATCCGCCCCGCCGGGATCGGCCGGTCGTGGGTCCGGCGCATGCGCGCGTCCACGTCGGCCTCGAGCCAGTGGTTCATCGCGCAGGCGCCCCCGGACAGCAGGAACGTGCCCAGGCACGTCGCGAGCAGCGTCAGCGGCCGGACCGCGCCGGGGACCGCGAAGAGGTATCCCAGCGCCCCGGTGAAGACGACGAGCCCGGAGAGCCGGAGCTTCGTCAGTTCCACGAGGTCGCTCGCGCGGGACCGGGTCTCGGTCCGCGGGAGCGCGGCGGTCTGCGTGGCCGGGGGCATGGAGTCCAAGGGGCTTTCTCCCGGGGAAAGCGTGGATTCTATCATTCCGGATAACATTGTCCACTTTCCGGGTTCTTGCCCGAAACCCGTGGCGCTTCCCGGCCGGGCGGTTAGATTCTGTGGCTTCACAGGCGCAGCGGGAGCCCCCCCACCATGAGCGACGACCTCTGGGACAAACTGAACGCGACCGTGACGGAGCGGACCGATGTCGCGCCGGGCCTCGCGGTGATCCGCGTCGTGGCCGACGGGGACCTCTTCCCGTTCGTCGCCGGGCAGTACTGCGTGCTCGGCCTGCCGCCGGACGCGGGTCGGGTCCCCGACTCCGAAGAAGAGGAGCCCCGGGACGAGAAGAAGCGGAAGAAGATGATCCGCCGCGCCTATTCGATCGCCTCCTCCTCGAAGGAGAACGAGTACCTCGACTTCTACGTCGCCCTGGTGAACTCCGGCGAGTTCACGCCGCGCCTGTTCGCGCTCGATCCCGGAGATCGGATCTGGCTCGGCCCCAAGGCGACCGGCCTCTTCACGCTGGAGCAGGTCCCCTCTGACGCGGACCTCTACCTCATCGCCACCGGCACCGGCCTCGCTCCCTACATCAGCATGCTCCGGGGCGACCTCCTCGCCGACGGCACGCGCCGGATCGTCGTGGCCCACGGCGCCCGTTTCTCCTGGGACCTCGGCTACCGCAAGGAGCTGGAGGGGATGGCCCACGGCTCGGACCGTCTCACCTACATCCCGTCCATCACGCGCGGCGGGAAGGACGAGAGCTTCCGCGGCGAGACGGGCTACCTCCAGGAGCAGCTCGCCTCCGGCCGGATGGAGGAGCTCTCCGGCGTCCCGCTCGACCCGGCGACGACCCACGTCTTCCTCTGCGGCAACCCGGCGATGATCGAGGCGGCGGTCGAGGACCTCCGGTCGCGCGGCTTCTCCGAGTGGACGCGCAAGACTCCCGAGGGGCAGATCCACCTCGAGAAGTACTGGTAGATGATCCGGGAAACGGGACCTGTGCAGGCTGCTGCCCGTGGTCGAACGGGGCCGCATGGATCCCGACCCGGCCGTGTCCGTTCCCGCCATTGCGTGGCGGGGCTGCAGGGGGCGGCATGAATCGCAGCACCCTTCTTTGGGAACCGGAGTCTGTGCATGCTGCTGCCCGTGGTCGAACGGGGCCGCA
>JBDLIY010000705.1:0-1893 GCA_039714635.1 Planctomycetota bacterium | reverse complement strand
GGGGCGATCTCGGACAACCCCGAGCTCGACTGGGGCCACACGCCGGTGGACGCCGGCAACGCGTCGGTGGACGACATCTCGGGCGGCGCCGACGCCGAGCCGACGGCCCGCGTGCCCGTCTTCGAGATGCGCCCCTCGAACACGAGTCGGAACACCGCGCTCTGGCGGCAGGCCTTCGCGGCGCTCATCGCGAATCCCGTCGCGGACACGGACGCCGGGCTCTTCTCGACGAAGCCGGCCTGGTTCCTGAATCAGGACGACGCGAACATCGCGCGGTACGCGGAGGTGGTCCCCGCGATCGAGGTGCTCTCGAAGGAGATCGCGGCGGTCGTCGCCCACCACATCGCGCGCGCGATGGGCATCGACAACGGGGCCGAGGGCCTGATGAGTCTCCCCGCGCTCCACGGCGAGTTCGCGAACATGGTCGGGCTGGGCTTCACCGCGAAGGAACTTGAGGATCTCCGGGACCTGGCGAACCCCATGCTCCTCCCGGGGAAGTCGAACACGCTCCGGATGAAGCCGTTCCAGATGAACCCCGCCCAGCCGTCGATCATCACGGCCCTCGGCGGCAAGGTGAACCAGGAGTACTCGTTCTACCCCACCGGCGGCCGGCCGGACCGGCGGCCCGAGGACATGGCCTACGAGGTCTACTACAACTCCACGGCCCCGCTGGGTGTCACCTGGCCGAACAACGCGGCGGACGGGCTGATGCGCGCGTCGCCCCCGACGACCTACAACGGCTTCTGGTACACGGACGCGGTGTTCTTCCTGGTCGTCGCCACGGACACGGTGGACGGGAACTACACGTCCTGGACGCATCGCATGAACGTCCTGATCGACATCGCGCCGCTCTCCGGAGCCGAGGCGGCCAACGCGCTTCAGATCAACCGGGTGGTCGTGGAAGGGCCGGCGCGGTAGGAGTCTGGCCCGCTACAGCCCGAGCGTCTTCTTCAGCCAGGTCCGTGCGTCCCGGAGTTGCTCGGCCGTGACGGTGTGGCCGCAGTCGTAGGTGCGGAGCTCCGCCGTCTCGCCGACGGCCTCCTGGACGGCGTGATGGGAGGCCCGCGCGAGGCGCAGCGGCACGGCGCGGTCCTTCTTCCCGTGCATGAGGAGCACCGGCAGGCCGTACGCCCGCGGCAGTTCGCGCGGCAGGACCTCGTCCTTGACGCGCGCCCCGATGACGACGAGTCCGGCGAGGTAGGCGGCGTGGCGGATCCCGTAGTAGCCGGCGAAGTAGCCGCCCTGGGAGAAGCCGAGCATCGCCACGCGCTCGTTGTCCACCGGGTACTCGGCGAGGGTGCGCTTGATGAGCGTCGTCACGTGGCGCCCGCTCTTCTCCATCGACTCGACGAACTCCGAATCGTCCCCGGTGTAGAGGTACCACGCGCGGCCGATGGCCATCTCGCGGCCGAGCCGGATCTCGAAGGGGTAGACCCCCTCGGGCACCAGGACGATGAGCGGCAGGCTCCGGAGCGGCTCGAGGATCTCCGCGAACTCCTTCGCCGTCATGCCCATCCCGTGCAGGGCCACGAGCAACGGGTAGGTGCGCGACGACCGGTAGCCCTTCGGGAGCAGGACGAGGTTCTTCGTGCGGATCTGGAAGCTCTTGTCGATCGAGTCCATGGCCCGGCGATCCTACGGAAGCCCGGGAACCGCCGGTAGCCGAAAATGGTTTGCCGGGAGGGGGCCCGCGACTAGATTCTCCCGGCCATGGACGACCGGACACGCGACATTCTCGAGCGGGCGCGGGCCCTCGAGCGGATCTCCACCGACGAGGCGCTGCACCTCTACGACCGGGCCCCTCTCGAGGCCCTGGGCGAGACGGCGGACTTCCTCCGTCGCGAGCGCACGGACCCCGAAGTCGTCACGTACCTGATCGACCGGAACGTCAAC
>JBDLIY010000704.1:0-1895 GCA_039714635.1 Planctomycetota bacterium | reverse complement strand
ACCGGCACCTCATCCGAATCCGGAACGAAGATGTTCACGTTCGGGCCGTTCAGGTGACGGATGTTCCAGCCGCCGGGCTCGACGGCCTCCAGCAGAAACTCCCCGTTCTCGTCCGCCAGGACCGCGACGTAGTGCATCGAGATTTCGCCGTCTCCGAGCACGATCCGGACCACGCCGGTCAGTGGCTGTCCGTCACGATCGAGCGCGCGGCCGCGGATCCGACCCGTAGCCTGAACGAACGTCTCCGGGATCAACTCGATGCGGAGCTGAGCCTCGTCCGGAACCACTTCCCAGGTCTCGTAGCCGGTTGCGGTGACCCGGAGCCGCCAGGGGCCGGTCGGCTTTCCACCCGCGTTGATTCCCAGACTGAACCATCCCCTGGCGTCCGCCGTGGCGCCCCAGGCGTTCGGGAACGGGCCGTAGGCGATCTTCGCGCCGACGATCGGATCGCCGGTCCTCACGTCCACGACCCATCCACTCAGGATGCCGAAGTAGCCGGCCGGCGGCTCCGCCCAAGGCTTCGGATCTCTCGATCCGCCGGACTTCGACGGGCCCCTCTCCGGAGGGCCGGTCGGCACCGGGGCCGCCTGCTGCGCCAGGTACCGCTCCTCCTTCCGGGCCACGGCTTCCGTGAGGCTCTCGACCACTTCGGTCCCGGCCGCCAACCCCTCCGGCCGGGGGTGCACGCTCACCTTCTCCCGGGTGCCGAAGATTCCGACCACGGCCAGGAGCAGGAGCACGAGCAGGATCGTCAGCAGGACGGCGCGCTTGTCCATGACTCCGTATTCTACACTGCCACCTACCAGTCGAACTGCAGCCCCGCCGTCAGGACCTGCCCGATCTCGTCGCCGTCCGGGTGCTCGCGGTGGGCGTCGTCGAACAGGTTCCAGAAGCGGAGGAAGGCGCGGCAGCCGGCGGTGAGAGCGAGGACCGACAAGGCGAGACAGACAACGGCAATGCGTCGCGGGTCGACCATGATTTTCCCCTTTCATGGCGCTGCGACTCCTCAGCCTATCAGGAGTCGTTCCCGAAATCGACCCCGCCGTATCCGAATGGTGCATTGACACCGCTGCCGCCACCGCGCAACCTAGAGGTCCCTGAGGGGTGCGAAGTTGGACGACCTGTCTCGCAGGATCCGGCGGACTGGAATCCGGGTCTCCGCCCGGCCCTCCGACTCCCTTTCCTCTCTCTTCTCCCCCTGCTTCCTCTCCGGAGACTCCCTGCCATGACGGACAAGAAACCCGTTCTCGTGATCGGCGGCGGCATCGCCGGCATGACCGCCGCGGTCGAGGCCGCCGAAGTCGGCTGCGAGGTCATCCTCGTCGAGCAGGAGCCGTATCTCGGCGGCCGCGTCATGCGGACCCACCGGTACTTCCCGAAGATGTGCCCGCCGACCTGCGGCTTCGAGATCAACGTGCGGCGCATCCGCCAGAACCCGCGGATCACCGTCCACACGATGACGACCGTCACCGAGGTGCGGGGAGAGCCCGGGGACTTCCGCGTGAAGCTCGCAAAGGCGCCGCGCCACGTCACGGGCGAGGTCTCCATCGACCAGGCGGTCACGGAGAAGATCACCTCCGAGCGGCCCGACGAGTTCAACCTCGACATGGGCACGACGAAGGCGCTCTTCCTGCCCCACGACATGGCCTGGCCGCATGTGCCGGTCATCGACAAGGCCGCGCTCTCCGACGCCGACGCCGCGACGCTCACCGCCGAGTGCCCGAAGGGATCCATCGACCTCGACATGGCGGAGGAGAACTTCGGCGTCGAGGCCGGGGCGATCATCGTCGCGACGGGGTGGCGGCCCTACGACGCGACGAAACTCGAGAACCTGGGCTTCGGGCAGCATCAGAACATCGTCACGAACGTGATGATGGAACGGCTGGCCGCGCGGA
>JBDLIY010000703.1:0-1896 GCA_039714635.1 Planctomycetota bacterium | reverse complement strand
GCGGCGGCCTCATGCTCGCCCCGGTATCCGAGTACACGCGCAAGGGGCCATTCCGACTCCCCATCCGTGCCCCCGTCCCGCGCGATTTCCCGGAGACGATCCGTGGACGCGTCCTCCGACATGTCCCGGACGTGCTTCCGGGTCGGATCTGCGTCCGCGGCCTGGGCGATGACACGTAGCCTCGCCGCGATCGCGTCCCCATTGCCCCCGATCCGCCGGCGAATCCAGGTCCACTCGTCGATTGCCGTGACCAGATCGGACGCAATGGCGCATCCCGCGATCTGCTCCGCCGCCTGAGACGGGGGCAACTTGTCCACGTCTATTCCGTAGCCTCGAAATGCCTGCGCATAGAGGTGATGAGTCATGCGAAGGTCTGGCGCGCTGTGGCGGTCCATGCGGAGTCTCTGCAACCGGGCCGATTGCGCATCATCTCGCCGCTTTCTTTCCGCGGTGGCCCGAGCCTCCTGGAGCCTCTTCTCCACGTCGGCCAGGTGTGCGGCCGCTTTCTCGAGGAGGTCCTTCGTCGCTCCGCCCGCGCGTGCCAGTTCCTCCGCACGTCGGGCGCAGTCCAATGCCGCCGACCATGGGCCAAGGTCCAGTACCGGGGCCAGGCCCGCTGCCATGAGGTGTTCGCCTGACTCGCTCATCGCGGCGGTCACGGCGAGTGTCAAACGTCGGGCCCTCCGCTCCTCCGCGGCCCGCACGCGCGATTCCCTGGCTCGGATCTCTGCTTTCCGGGCGCGTTCCTCCGCAGCCACCAGGTGCTGCGTAATGCGAGACGCCACGACACCTGCATCGCTGGGGCGGGCCGACCGTTTCAAGCTCAGGCAGGAGCGGCACAGGGAGGTCAGGTGTCGATCATCACTGCACGTATCCAGGGCTGCGTACGCGTCCGCCAGATCTGCCTTCGCCGCCTGCTTGAGAGCCTCCCTGGTATCCAGCGAGTAGGGGGGACGGCCCGTGAGAAGCTCCAGAAGCATGGCGCCCAGCGCGAAGACGTCGCACCGCCTGTCGGTCTTCTCGACTTCCCCGCGCGCCTGCTCCGGTGGCAGGTAGGATGGGGTACCCATGATCGAGCCTTCGAGGGATCCGGAGGATCCGGAACCACTTCGAACCGTTCTCAGCCTCTCCGGTTTCTCATTGGCATGCGGATCGTGGTCTTCCCGACCCAGCACCTTTGCCATGCCCCAGTCCACGACCTGGACCTCACCAAACGAACCGACCATCACGTTCAGGGGCTTGAGGTCCCGGTGAACGACTCCGCGGGTGTGCGCGTAGGCGACCGCCTGGCAGAGCTGCTCGAAGATCCGGAGGAACCGGCGACGGTCCCGGGCAGGATCCTCCCGTTCTGCCAGGCAGGCGGCCAGTGTCATCCCTTCGATCAGCTTCATTGCGAAGTAGGGGCGGCCATCAGGCTGCAACTCGAGTCCGAAGACGGGCACGATCCCCGGATGCTGGAGCTGGCCGCCCACCTGGGCTTCCTCGACGAATCTCTCGACGAGGTCTGCCCTGCCGGCGTGGTCGGGCAGGAGGACCTTCAAGGCCACTTCGCGGCCGAGGTCCCGGTCCCGTCCCTTGTAGACGACCCCCACACCTCCCTTGGCGATCTCTCCGAGGAACTCGTAGCGAGACCCATCCTGGATGGATCCGCTGCCACTCCTCCCTGGCGGATCAGGCAGTGAGGGACCTTGCCGAGCCATGTCGTGGAGGCGCACCCTCGGAGACACTCCGTGGATGTTTTCGAGAATGGCCGTCACGCTGACGGGCCGATCGGAGGTCGATTCGGGCGAGTAGGCCTCCCGGATGCCTTCATCCCACAGGTGCTCGTGCGGCTCGGTTTCGCCGCCTTGCGGCTTCTCCATCGTTCTCCTTCTCCTCTCCGTTCCGTTTCATGCT
>JBDLIY010000702.1:0-1897 GCA_039714635.1 Planctomycetota bacterium | reverse complement strand
GGCGACCGGGATGGAGGTGGACGGCCGACCGGCCCACGTCGTCGCCGCCGGCTACGGTCCCGGGGCCTTCGCGATCCGGCGGCAGGCCCGGGAGTTGGGGCTCGGCAGCCGGGTCACGGTGACGTCGCTCGTCGCCGACGTCGAGGCGCTGTTCGCGACGATCGACGTGTTCGTCTCGCCCCGGACGCGGGACTGGTTCGGGGCTCCGATCCTCGCGGCCCAGGCCGCGGGCCGGCCCGTCGTGACGACCGGAGTCGGCGCCGCGTTCGCCCTCGTGACGGAGGGCGTCAACGGTCGTTTCGTGCCCGCCGGAGACCCCGCCGCCCTCGCCTCCGCCGTCTCCTCGCTGCTCGGGGATCCGGACGCGGCCGCGCGAATGGGCCGGGAGGCGCGTAGGATGGTGGCGGAGCGACGCTCGGCGGCGACCGCCGCCGAACGCACGGAAGTCGTCTACCGGGAGGTGCTTTCCGATGGCGGATAGAGAGACCCAGGCCGTCGCCTTCACCGCGTCGTCCGTCACCGAGGCGGACATCGTGAAGGGGCTGCTCGAAGCCGGGGGGATCATGGCGCTCGTCCAGGGCGCGGACATGGCGTCGATGCTCGACGGCATGGTCACCGGGAACAAGGGGATCAACGTGATCGTGCCGCGCGAGCGCGTCGAGGAGGCGATCCGCCTGATCGCCGAGAACCACCACCCGGTCTCCGACGAGGACGATGTCGAGGACTGACCTCCGCGCGCTGACCCTCGTCGGACTGCTCGCGCTGTCCGCCGCCGGCCTGGTGATCCTCGGCGTCTCGGCGGCCGACGCGGTGGAGGCCCGCGCCCAACTCCAGGCCCGGAACCTCCTCGACGGATCCGCGGACGCGCTCTCGCGCGGACTGGCGACGATCCTGCGCGACGCGGACGAGGCGGCGGACGTCTGGACGCCGGACGGGCCGCCGGATCCCCTCCTGTCGGACGTCTTCATCGCCGACGAGCGGGGGGACCTGCTGCATCCGGAGGTCGCCGCGTTCCCGCCGGTGCCGGCGCCGACGCCGGAGGAGGCGGAGCGCGTGCGGAGGTATCTGCGGCAGGCCGGGGCGCTGGATCCCGGAACCGCGGAGGAGCTTCTGCGCACAGCGGCTTTCGAGGAGTTCACCCACCCGGACCTCGTCGGCGTCCTCGTGCTCGCGATGGCGGACCGCGCGAAGGAGGCGGACGACGCGGACCGCGCCGCCTATCTGTACGCCTCGATCGCCACCGACCTTCCCGGGGCCCGCGATCTCGACGGCGAGGCCATCGCTCCCACCGCCCACCTCCGGCGCCTCTCGGTCCTTGCGGACGCCGAAGACCGCCGGGCCGAGGCCGCGGAGTTCGCCCGCCGGCTCGTCGACCGCGCCTGGGGCCTGCACCGCGTGGAACGGGAGATGCTCCTCGCCCGCCTCGCCGAGGAGTTCCCGGAGGGCCGCCTGCCGGTCGACGTCGTCCGGCGCCGCGAGTTCATCGACGCGTTCCGCGCGCGCGTCCGGTTCACCACCGGCGACGGTGGCTGGCGCCACGAAGCGGTCGCCCGGGAGGGCCGGGTCCACGTCTTCGGATGGCGGGAGCTGGTCCTCGAGGGCCGGACGTGCGCCTTCGGTTACCGGATCTCCCCCGCGACGTTCCGGGACCGGGTCTCGGCCGTCGCCAGAGACGTCGCCCGTCGGGCCGGCGCCCGCGTGGAGATCGGTCTCGCGCCGACGATCGCCGTCGGTGCGATGCCGGAGCGGGACCCGCTCGCGAGTCGCGCGGACCTCCCGCCCGGGTTCGGCGGGATCGAGGCGGCGGTGGCGATCCGCGGCCCCGCCGGCCTATCCGGTCTTCGGACGCTCCACGTGGGGATGACCCTCGTCCTCGCCGCCGCCCTGGCCGTCGGCG
>JBDLIY010000701.1:0-1904 GCA_039714635.1 Planctomycetota bacterium | reverse complement strand
GTGCAGGCCGGGCTGCGGAAGCTCGAGTGGGTCGGCTGCCTGCGCCGCGAGCGCGTCCTCACGGTCTGGCCGGAGGTGGTGGAGATCCGGTAGTTCGAATTGGACATCGAACGGAGCGGCGCGGGGATGTTTCTCCGCGCCGCTTCTCCTTCGGCGCTATTCTGCGGGGATGGCGGCGAAGAAGCAGATCGCGATGATCTCGACCGGTGGCACCATCGAGAAGACGTACTCCGAGCTGGACGGGATCCTGCACAACCAGTTCAACGTGCTCGACATCATGCTGGCCCGCCTCGATCTCGAGGGCGTGGAGCTCGTCCGCGTACCCCTGATGAACAAGGACAGCCTCGATCTCACGCAGGACCACATGACCCTGATCGCCCAGACCGCGGGCAGCCTCGCCGCGGTCCACGACGGCGTCGTCATCGTGCACGGAACGGATCGCCTGCCGGAGACGGGGGAGCGGTGCGTGGAGGTCCTCGGCACCCCGCGCGTCCCGATCGTCCTGACCGGGGCGATGAAGCCCTACATGATGCGCAACACGGACGCGATGCAGAACCTCACCGAGTCGCTGACCACCGTGCAGCTGCTGCCGCCGGGCGTCTACTGCGCCGTCCACAACAAGGTGCTGGAGTTCCCGGGCGTGAGGAAGGACCGCGCGCGGATGACGTTCGTGAAGGACTGACAGGCTGTCGGAGCAACGGGTTCCCCAGCATGACACGGCCGCGTCCGACAGCCTGCTACTCGGCCGGGAAGCGCGCCATCATCCGCCGGACGCGCGCGTCGAGTTCCTCCTCCGTCGGGGGCCGGCTCTCCCGGATCGGCTCGCGGCTCCAGCACTCCCAGATCAGGATGCGCCTCTCCCGCTCCCAGGCCCGGATCAGGATCGTCCCCTCCCGGTAGTCGAAGCTCCCGCCGCTGAGGCCGGTTCTCGCGCGGCCGCCGGTGGAGCGGCCCCCCTTGCGCGAACCCCGCTGCGTCGTCGCGGCCACGAGGACGAGGAAGTCGGGCTCCCGCTCCTCCCGGACGTAGCCGCGCTTCTCGAACTCCTCGGACACGATCCGGGAGATGCCGCGCGCGAGCTGGCGGTCCGCGGCGGAGAGGCCGTCGATCCCGGCGTCCCCGGGCGAGACCCACTGGTACGTGCGGAGGGGGGAGAAGTCGTAGCCCTTCTCGATCGAGGACTTCATCGTGTCGGACTGGCAGGCCGCGACGAGGACGAGGACGAGAAGGAGGAGGCCGATTCGCATGGCGGTCAGGCTACCGGAATCGCCCCGGGCCGCCTACCACCGCGTCTCCACCAGCGCCGCCGTCTCGGACCCGGTAGGGCCTCTCGAAGATGTGGCCGGCGGTCTCGCTCAAGGGTTTCCTCCGCATCGGGAGTAGAATCGTAGCCCGAGCCCGCTCCCGGAGGAAACCATGCGCGCCCTGCCCGTCCTCTTCTCCGTTCTCGCTCTTCTCGCCGTCCCCGCGATGGCCGGCCCGCCGGAGGTGGCGTGGACCACGCCGCTCGACGCGCCGTCCTTCGGCTCGGCGGCCGTGGCGGACATCGACGACGACGGCCGGCTCGAGGTGGCGTTCGGCACCTACTTCGGCGACGACTCGGTCCGCGTCCTGAACGGCGAGGACGGCAGCGAGTACTGGCGCTTCCACGCGGGCCGCGCGTGTCTCGACGCCTCCTGCCGGTTCGCGGACCTCGACGGCGACGGACACCTGGAACTCGTGGTGCCGGTCTCCAACAAGGGCTGGGTGCTGGCCTTCGACGCGAAGAGCGGGGACGAGCTCTGGCGCTACACGACGAGCCCCACGGAGTGCACGGACTCGCCGCCCGCGATCCTCGACCTGGACGGGAACGGGGACGGGGACGGAAAGCTCGAGGTCGTCTACGGAACCTTCAAGGGCAACCT
>JBDLIY010000700.1:0-1911 GCA_039714635.1 Planctomycetota bacterium | reverse complement strand
GAGTTGTCGCCGGAGCACGCCAGGGAACTGATCGTCGCTGCCGCTCCGTTCTCCAGGAGCACCATGGAGGATCTCATCCTCCAAGGCCAACAGGCAGATCCGCGAAAGCTGGAGTCGACCCCTCTCACCATGCTGGTGCTCTTCCCGCTGCCCGCCGGGGTGACGCCGAAAGACGCGGACCTTCCGCCTCGAGGGCCGGATGGCGCGATCTGGTTCCCGGTGCCCGACCGGAGTGACCTGGTCACGCTCTTCCCACCGCAGTCGATTTCGGGAATCAGGATCTTCGAAGCCGGGGAGCGCTCGAGTCGCGTGAGGGGCATGTTCTCCGTCTGGGGAGGGAAGACGACTGCACCAGACGTGGAGTTCGTGGCGGAACGGGTTGAAGGACAATGGCGGATCGCAGAGTTCTTCGTACCCGTCATGAGGCTCGGAACCCGGCTGGAGGACGGCCGGTGGAAGAGATTCGAACGAGAGTAGCCGCCTGACTCGCCAGTCTTCACTCCGGACAACGGAACAACGCTGACAGGCGTACGCATTCATCGTCTTCCAGGTGCCTCACACGCACTCGGTCAAAAAGAGGGGCGAGCGCATCGGGCTCGATGAACGTCACGCCCTCGACCGGCGCCGCGGCGGATTTCACTTCGTCGTCGATCGAGCGCACGGGTTTCTTCAAGGCATCCCGGTGGCCGGGAGCATGTCCTCGAACTCGTCGTGACTCACGAACCAGGCTTCCCTCAGCAGACTCATCACGACGGTGTCCAGGAGCTCGCCGTTCTTGTACATCCCCTCGCGCAGGCGGCCGGTGATCTCGAAGCCCGACTTGGCCGCGAGGCCGAGTGCCCGCTCATTTCCGCTGTGGCTCCACAGGTGAACGACGCGTAGCCCGAGCTCCAGAAACAGGAATCGGAGAAGGACTTCCTGGGCGTCGTACGCCACGCCCGAGCCCCAGAAAGGCCTGGCGATGGAGATGCCGATCGAAGTGCGCAATCGCGGCACCACGTGGCTGTAGCTGACGTAGCCGGCCAGCTTCTCAGACTCCTTCTGGACCACCGAGAACCGCGCGTCGCGCCGCTCGTTGGAGAAGTCCATCGCCTCCAGTTGCCTGGCGTACATCCCTTCCGTGTAGGTCGGAGGAAGGGAGACGTTCCAGCCTTGCGTGTCGAGGTCGTTGCGGAGATCGGCGAAGAGCTGAAGGTCCTCCCGCCGCGCTTCGCGAAGGATGACGATCCTACCTTCGAGCGCCATGGGAGCCCTCCCTTGCCGCGACCCACTCGGGCCTCAGGATGTCCAGCATGACGTCTTCGAACCAGACCCCGTCGCGGAGGCCGGCCCGGGGAACCCGCCCACACTCCGTGAAACCGTGCCGCTTCGCGAACGCGAGCGCGGGCTCGCTCCAGCCGGGCACCCATCCGTTGACGTTGTGGGCCGTCGTGTCCTCGAACAAATGCCCGAGCAGCATCCGCAGGGCTTCGGACCCGATCCCCGCACGCTGGTGCGTGGGGGCCACCGCGATCGATACGGATGGGCAGTGCGTGTCCCAGTTCCAGTTGCATCCGGCGTGTCCGACCAGTTCCCCGGTGTCGCGAAGCTCGATCCCGAGCGTGAACGCGTTTTTCGGCTTCGCACACCCCTCCAGAATCTCGGCCACCTGCGCCCGGGATAGCGGGGTGAGGTCGGGAACATCGCCCGGGAGGTAACGTCGGCCGAGGAGAGCCGGGTGGTTCAGGTAGGCGTGAAGCGCCTCGGTGTCCGTCTCCTCCAGCGCTCTCAGGCCGACCCGATCGCTGTTGAATCGCCCCTCTCCCATCTCGCACCTCCTCTTCAACGCGCGGACACTCGCCGATTCGGAGGCTAACCCCGTCCCCGGCCCTGCGGCAAGCCTCTCGGCCAACCATTGGGCTCCTTCGAGGG
>JBDLIY010000699.1:0-1921 GCA_039714635.1 Planctomycetota bacterium | reverse complement strand
GCGCTCTACGCCGACGAGGACTGGCCGCGGGAGGCGATGCGGTACGCGGCCATGGTCACGATGCTCGACCGCCAGGTCGGCGAAATCGTGGAACTCCTCCGCGAGCTCGGCCTGGAAAAGAACACGCTCGTGCTGGTCGGCGGGGACAACGGCGGCGACGACTACTTCAAGGACGCCGAGCACCCCCGCGGCTTCCACGGTCCGAACGTCGACCCGAAGACCGGCGTGGCGTTCCGCGGCCGCAAGCGCACGCTCTACGACGGCGGCCTGCGGATCCCGATGGTCGCGCACTGGCCGGGCCGGATCGAGCCGGGCCGGGTCAGCGACCACCGTTTCTACTTCCCGGACTTCCTGCCGACGGTTGCGGAGCTGGCGGGGGCGGAGGCCCCGGAGGATGTCGACGGGATCTCGATCGTGCCGGAACTTCTCGGCTCGAAAGCGGCGGGGCGCGAGCAGGAAAAGCACGAGTACCTCTACTGGGAGTACATGGGCCAGACGGCGGTGCGCGCGGGTCCGTGGAAGCTCGTCCGCCTGAAGCCGGATGCGGCCTGGGGGCTCTACGCGATCGATGAGGACGTCGCGGAGGAGCACGACGTCGCCGCCGACCACCCGGAGGTCGTCGCGAAGCTGGCGGGCTACGCCGCCGCCGCCCACGAGCCGGCGCGGGAGGGGACGTTTGTCGACCGCACGGCGCACGAGAAGGACCGCCGGGCGAAGTGGGGCGAGGCCGGCCCGCCGCGAGGGAAGAAGCCGGTCGAGATTCATCGGCTGCCGGAGAGCGGGCTGATCTCCCGCGAGGGCTGGAAGGTGCTGCGGGTCAGCAGCGAGTCGACGGGCAACGGCCGTCTGGCGAAGGCCGTCCTCGACGGGGACCCGCGGACGTTCTGGCACACGCGGTGGATGGAGAACCTGGCGAAGCCTCCCCACGAGCTCGTGATCGACATGGGGAGCCGCCGTACGGTGCGTGGTTTCGTCTGCCTCGCCCGCCAGGACGGCGGCTGGAACGGGGCGTTCGGGAGGTGCGAGTTCCACGTGGGCGACGACCCGGCCGCGCTGGGCGGCGCGGTGCCGCCGGCGGCGTCCGCGACGTTCGAAAAGACGCGAAAGCCGCAGCGCGTCGACTGCGCGCCGGTGAAGGGCCGCTACCTCCTGATCCGGATCCGCACCGAGGCCGGCGGCGGCCCGTGGGCCTCGATGGCGGAGATCGGGGTGGTGGGGGAGTGAGCTCGGGATGTGAGCCCCTGTGACGTTTTGACGTCACAAAGTTTTGACGTCATGATGTCGCCATGGAACGACGAGAGGCCACCATCTACCTGGACGCCGACCTGCATCGGGCCCTGAAGCTCAAGGCCGCGGACTCGGATCGGACGGTCTCGGACATCGTCGCGGAGGCCGTGCGCCGGGAACTCTTCGAGGACGCCGTCGACCTGGAAGCTCTCGAGGAACGGCGGGCGGAACCGGACGTCCACCGCTGACCGAGGCCAGGTCGGGGTGATCCGCTCGGGCCGGTTTCCCGTGGGAAGACGATGTCGGCGGTTTCGAGGGCGGCTCTACCGTCCTCCTCCCCGCAACTCCACCGTCTCCCCCGCCTTCAGCCCGCACCGCAGCTCATCGCCCGTACGTTCCAGTTCCCGGTCGCACTCGAACGGCTTCCCGTCGAACGGGTCCACCAGCCGGAGCGGGCCGTCCACCTTCGCCGTCACGGCCACGCGCACCGTCCGGCCGCGGCGGCGCTCGGCGGTGATTCGGAAGCCGCCCTCCGCCCGCAGGTCGCGGAAGGAGACGTCCGGCCACGTCGCCGAGACCGCCGGAAAGATCCGCACGCGGCCGCCCTGGCTCGAAAGCAGCATGGCGTGCACCGCCTCCATCGCCAGGAAGTTGCCCTCGAGTGTGAACGGGCGGTAGCGGAACCCGGAGAGGC
>JBDLIY010000698.1:0-1933 GCA_039714635.1 Planctomycetota bacterium | reverse complement strand
GAGGCGATGAACCGATACCTTGAGAATCTGACCAGAGAGACAGGGGCCGGCGAGACGGGGGCCGGGGAAGCGGAGGCGAAGAAGGTGGGGAACCGATGAGCGACCAGCCGGAAACCACCGCCGCGCCCGAGATTCCGGAAGAGAAGCCGCCGGAGGAGAAGAAGAAAGACGGGCCCCGCCCGAAGAAGCCGCTCCGGCGACGGCTCCTCAAGTGGACGCTGATCGTGGTGGCGGTTCTCGTCGTGTTGCGGCTGGCCCTCCCCTTCGTCCTGCCCGTCGTGCTCGACCAGGTCGCGGGCTCCTTCGACCTCGACGTCGAGTACGACGACCTCAGCCTCTCCCTCCTGGGCGGCGAGGTCGAGATCCGGGGCCTCGTCGTCACGACGAGCGAGGACGGCGAGGAGTTCGCGCGCCTGAATTACGCCCGGGCCGACCTGCGCATGTGGCGCCTGCTGCACGGCGACATCCACCTCCAGCGCGTCGACGTGGACGGCATCGACCTCCACCTCCGGCGCGCCGCCGACGGCAGTCTGCCGGTTCTCGATCGTTTCAAGTCCGAGGATCCGACGCCGGACGAGCCGGAACCGGAGGAGGAGGAAGAGGTTGAAGAGCCGGAGCCCGAGTCCGACGTCGACTACTCGCTCCCGGTGAAGATCGACGACTTCATGGCGGTCGATATCCGGGCCCACATCGTCGACGAGGCCGTCACCCCGACCCTTTCGACGACGGTCCACGTCTCGTCGGCCGTCTCCGGTCTCGGCATCGCGGAGCGCCAGTCGACCCTCACGCTCGTCGTGCGGATCGACGACATCCTCGGCTCGTTCCGGATCGACGGGAACCTGGATCAGATGCAGGGAGGCCTCGCGGTCCACGCGAAGGCGGCCGTGACCGGTCTCCGCATGGCGCCCGTCGCCACACACCTGGAGCGGCTCGGAATGGAGCCGCGCGCGGAGGAGACGGACCTGCAGGCGACGGTCGGCTTCCGGTTGTTGCCGGACCCCGAGCGCACCGGGGAGGGTCGGGCCGAGCTCGAGATCACGGATGTCCGCGCCCGCTCGGACGGGAGAGCCGGCGCCCGGCTCGGCCTCGCATCCGTCGTCGCCCGGGGCCTCGGCAGCGACACGCTGGTGATCGAGGAGGTCGGGATCTCCGACGTCTTCGCCCGGTTCGCCGTCGACGCCGAAGGCTCGCCGATCGTTCTCGGCGTCGCGTTCACGTCCCCGCCCGAGGAAGCGGAAGCGGCGGCCGCGCCCGAGCCCGAGCCCGACCCCGTCGAGCCTCCCGTGCCCGACCCCGCGGATCCGAAGTCGAAAGGGCCGAACCTGGTCGTGTCGCGGGTCGCCATCGAGCGCGTCCTCCTCGATCTCCGGGACGACTCGCAGGAGACGCCGATCGAGCTCCTGTGCATCCTCGAGCACCTGGAGGCGGCGAACCTGTCCAGCGATCCCGAGGCCGAACCCGGATCGCTCGACCTCCTCCTGACCGCCAAGACGCTGGTGAGGGAGTTCGCCCTCCGGGGGACCGTGTCGCCGCTCTCCGGGCGGCCGAAGGCGGCCCTGGACCTCTCGGTCACCGGCCTGACGCCGGCGCCGATCCGGCCCTGGATCCGCATGATCGGACTCGATCCGGACTTCGAGCGTGGCGACATCCGCGCGCAACTGGGCGCCGACCTCGGCGCCGCGGAAGGAGGCGGGGTCACCGCGAACTTCGCCGTCGACAACTTCATGCTCAAGGCGGACAACCGGATCCATCGCATCGGTTCCATCCGCGTCGACGACTTCGTGGCCGGCGGGGACGTGGCGGTCGGCTTCGGTGAGGTGACCATCTCGGGAGTGAACAGCGAACTCCGCCTGGACGCCGACGGCCAGCTGCACATCCCCGGCTTCCGCCTGGTCAGCCTCCCGCGGGACCCGACGGACGACGCGATGGACGA
>JBDLIY010000697.1:0-1936 GCA_039714635.1 Planctomycetota bacterium | reverse complement strand
AAGGCCCGGAAGGGGAGGTTCTGGTGCCAGATGTCCGACCCGAAGTGGTCGTGGGCGAAGGGGAGCCGCTCCCCGGTCGCGAAGCCGATCCCGAAGAACGCGAGCAGGGCGACGGCCAGCGCGAGGAGCGCCAGCAGGCCGGTGACGGACAACTCTCGGACGGTGACAGTTTCCAGGGAGACCTCCGGGACCGCCCGATGATGGCGATCCCACGGCCCGGATCAAGACCGGTATCCGGAGTTTTTTGGATCCCCCCCGGCTTCACCCGCTCTCTATACTTACGTGTCTGACCGTACGCAGGAAGACAGCGGTGGCGGACAGGAGGTGACCGGCCCGGGGCTCCGGTCGACCTGCGCGACCGGTCTCCCCGTGGACATCGATGGCGGACGAATCCTCTACTCACATTCTCGGAGAGAAGCGAACCATGCGGACCTGGAAACTCCTCGCGGCGATCACGGCCCTGGCCGTCACAGCCGCGGCCGCTCCTCCTCCCCAGGCTGCGAAGGTCACGTTCGAAGACGTCACCGACGCCACCGGTGTGGACTTCCGCCACACCTTCGGCGACCGGTCGTTCTCGAAGATCCTCAAGGCCACGGGCGCGGGAGTCGGCGTATTCGACCACGACGGCGACGGCGACCTGGACCTCTACTTCGTCAACGGCAGCTGGCTGCCCGACGAGCGGATCTGCGATCCCGAGGCGAAGGATTCGCAGGCCGGCGCGACGAACCGCCTCTATCGGAACGACGGGCCGGGCGAGGGGGGCGTGCCGAAGTTCACGGACGTGACGAAGGAAGCCGGCGTCGGCGACCCCGGCTACGGGATGGGCTGCGTGACCGGCGACTTCGACAACGACGGTGACGCCGACCTCTACGTCACGAACTACGGCCCGAACGTCCTCTACCGCAACGACGGGCCGGACGAGAAGGGCGTCGTGAAATTCACCGACGTGTCCGTCGCGGCGGGCGTCGCCGGACCGGCGGAGCTGAACGGGCACGTCAAGTGGTCCACGAACGCGGTCTTCTTCGACTACGACCGCGACGGCCACCTCGACCTCTGGGTCTGCAACTACCTCGCCTTCGACCCGGACAACGACAGCTACTACGGACCCGAGGGCTTCCCGGGCCCGAAGACCTACCTCGGCCAGCCGTCCACCCTCTACCGGAGCCGCGGCGACGGCACCTTCGAGGACGTGACGAAGAAGGCCGGCGTCCACCAGCCCGAGGGCCACGGGATGGGCGTCTCCGTCGGTGACGTCAACGGCGACGGGTGGCCGGACATCTACGAGGCGAACGACGCGATGGTGAACTACCTGTTCCTCAACCTCGGGGACGGGACCTTCCGCGAGGCGGCGACCGATACGAACTGCGCCACCGGCGGCGCCGGCGAGACGACGGCGGCGATGCACGGCGTGCTCGGCGACTACGACGCGAACGGCACCCTCGACATCTTCGTGCCGGACATGAACTACTTCTCCCTCTACGCGAACGAGGGCGCCCGCTGGATCGAGGTGAAGGAGGGCAAGGAGAAGAAGAAGTACCTGATGCCCTGGTTCGAGGACGCGTCGGCCACCTCCGGCCTCGCCGGCGCCTGCGCGCAGTACACCGGCTGGGGCGGGTTCTTCTTCGACTACGACCACGACGGCTGGCTCGATGTCTTCGTCGCGGCCGGCAAGGCCCACAAGCCCGAGAACCAGCAGAACGTCGTCCTGAGAAACCTCGACGGGAAGCGGTTCGAAAACGTCTCCCGGCAGGTCGGGAAGCGGGTCTTCTACTACAAGCGCCTCTCGCGCGGCGCCGCGTACGGGGACCTGGACGGCGACGGGGACCTCGACATCGTGGTGCTGAACATCGACGTGAAGATCACGGACCGGGCGGAGCGTGGAAAGGAAGGCCTCCCCACGATCCTCCTGAACCGGGGCGGGAACGACGTCACCTGG
>JBDLIY010000696.1:0-1948 GCA_039714635.1 Planctomycetota bacterium | reverse complement strand
ACGGCGAGGATCGGGGTGTGATGGCTCGGCGCCGGGCGGACCCTGATCTCGGTCTGCTTCCCGAGCGGGATCTCGCGGGGGAAGGGCGCCACCTCCGCGCGGTCCTTCTTGAAGACCTCGCCGTCCCCGGCCCCCTTCCCATTCCCCTTCCCACTCACGGAGGCGGCCGGGACGAGGAGAAAGACGACGATCAGGACTCGCAGCGTCGATCGGTGCATGCAGGGATTATAATCCGCCCCCACACATGCGGTGGATCGTCCTTCTCAGTATCGCTCTCTTCCTCCGGCTCGGAGTCACCGCCGTCCGCGGATTCGACCGCGAACCGGTGAAGGACGAGTGGAGCTACAAAGAGATCGCCACGAACGTCGCGGCGGGGGAGGGGATCCGCTTCGACGTGACGCGCGAGGTCGACCGCCGGCCGAAAACGATCACCCTCCGCTCCCTGCGCCCGCCCCTCTACCCGCTGGCGCTCGGCGGCGTGTTCGCCGTCACCGGGCCGGGGCCGATCCCGGGCCGCCTGCTCTCCGTGGCCCTGGGGACGCTCTCCGTCCTCTGCTTCTTCGGCTGGGCGAGAAACGTCGTCGGCCCGCGGGCCGCGTTCTTCGCCGCGCTCGCCCTGGCCGCCTGGCCGGCCCACCTCTGGTCCTCCGGGGAGATGCTGACCGAGCCCCTGTTCATGGCGCTCGTCTGCGCCGCCTTCTGGAGCCTCTCGGCGCGGCGCATCCTGCCTCCCGGCGTGCTCCTCGGGCTGGCCGTGCTGACGCGACCCTCCGCCCTGCTGCTCCTGGCGCCCGCGGGCCTCCTCGTCCTGCTCACGCCGGCGGAGGGAGCCACCCGGCGCCGGCGTCTCGCGTGGCTCGCGGTCACCGTGCTCGCCCTCGTCGCGCCCTGGGTGATCCGGAACGCCGTGATCCACGGCCGGCCGCTCCTCACGACGAACATGGGCGTGACGTTTCTCGGCGGGAACTCGGCCCTCGCCCTCACCGCGGACCCGCCGGGCCGGTGGCACCTGCCCGAGCGTGTGCTCGATGACGACCCGCCGCCGATGGGCTACTACGGCTGGCCCGACCTCACGGAGCGGGAGAACGACCGCCGGTTCCTGGCCCTCGGCGTCGACTGGGTGCGGGAGAATCCCGGAGAGTGGACGAGCCTCCTCCTCCACAAGGGAGCGAGGTTCTTCGACCCGGATCCACGTTCGGTGAAGGCGGACCGGCGGCTCAAGGCCGTCGCGGGATGGTTGAGCTTCGGACCGCTGCTGCTGCTGGCGATTCTCGGTCTGCCCCGCGTGTTCTCGAGGGAGATGATCCTGCCGCTGGGGCTGATCGCCGTGCAGCTCGCGACCGCGCTGATCTTCTACGGGGACGCGAGGGTGCGGCTGCCGGCCGTCCCGGGATTCCTGCTCCTCGGGGCGGCCGGCGCCGGGCTGCTGCTCAGGCTACGAGCGATTCGAGGTGCTTCTGGAGGACCGGCTTCGGCTTGAAGCCGGTGACCTTGTCCGCGACCTCGCCGTTCTTGAACAGGATCAGCGTCGGGACGGCCATGATCCCGAAGGCGGACGGGGTCTGGCGGCTGTTGTCGATGTTCAGCGTGAGGAACTTCACGCGGCCCTCGTACTCGCCCGCGAGTTCCTCGACGATGGGGGCCAGGCTCTTGCACGGCCCGCACCACTCGGCGGAAAAGTCCACGAGAACGGGAAGGTCCGACTTCAGGACCTCGGCTTCGAACGTACTGTCGGTCACTTCGGGCAGACTGCTCATGCCTCTCCTCTTGGTGCTGCGTGCCCGGACGGGCGGGACGAAACGAATTGAAGAAGAACGATTCAACCAGCGGTCCGCGGGCCGCCAAAACTTTTCCCCGACGCGACGGCCCGGCCCTTCGCCGGTACAATCCGCCCGGGGCGGGAGATTTTTCATGCGGACCAGATCCAGTCGGTCGTTCGGACGTATCG